>RKRX01000226.1 GCA_007571185.1 Oceanicaulis sp. | reverse complement strand
GCCCCCCATTAACCACTCACCCGAAATGGGGTTTTCGAGGCGTCTGTCTGTCTTTCCTGTCACCGTATCGACGCGGAGTGCTTGCAAGCATGCCTGTGCACGGTTATACGCCTCTCTCCAGTTTGTGACCCGCTGCGAACATGCTGGATGGCTGGGTAGCTCAGCTGGTTAGAGCGCAGGACTCATAATCCTGAGGTCGAGGGTTCGAGTCCCTCCCCCGCCACCAACTCCCCTTATGATCAACTTTGACATCCATCTGGACGTTGGGTGTGCGCCAATGCCATCGCCGCAGAACGCCAAGGCAGGCGCCACACATCAGCGCAACTGATAAGGTTCAACCGAGCGCACGACCATGGAATAGGCTGTGGCCGCTAGATCGGTATCCACGCGTTCAATTTCCATCCGGCCCTCCACCCAGACCGGTTCCCACAGCGCGCCGAACCGGATCAGCTCCACAGAGCGCAGGTAAACAATCTGATTGGGCGGCGGAGGCGGCGTGTGCACGCAGGCGCCATGATAAGGCAGCAGCAGGAACGTGTCGGACGCACCGTGTTCTGCGAAGTCCAACGGCAGGATATAGCCTGGCATCCGTACTATGAGACCATCAAGATCTTCAACCACGTTGAACGTGCCTAACTGGCCGGGAACCTCGCTTTCATTGCGCAACAGACTCATTATGGATGGATTTGCCGTGCCTTCACTGAGGTTCTGGATCACTTCCAGATCCTCGTCGGGGAGCAGGTCGCGCCAGGCAAGCAGCTCGGCGGGTAAATCTGGATTGACCGCCTCAATATCTGGACGGGGCGGCGGGACAGAGGGGTCCGGGGCGCCGCAGGCGCCCAGCAGAGCCAGGGTCAGAGCCGGGATTGAGCCGATCTTCATGGACACCACCCTCACAGTTTCAGATCACACAACTTATCCAGGCAAGCCCAACCCTAGAGGCGTGCGATTTGTACATCTTCACGTCGAGCACGTTGTAAGGCGCCATGCAAGGCGGTCAACGTGACTCCACTAAGAGTACATAAGCGTTACGTATACAGGCCCGTGGGGGGAAGAGTCTCATTTTCCAACCATTTGAGAAAACCGGGCGCACTGGCGAGTTCCTCTACCGACAAAGCAAGAATACAGGGCTCATCATAGGGATGAAGGAAGGTGATTTTCTGACGCACGGTGGTAAGAAGGGCAGTCGTGGTCTTGAACAACACCACATGCTCCCGGTCCGACCGCACAGCGCCCTCCCAGCGATACAAAGCCTGATGAGCGGGCAGAATATTGGCGCAGGCGATCAGTCGCTGATCCAGAAGACCTCGAGCGACGGTGACGGCCTCCTGATCATCTGGCCATGTGGTGTACAGCAATACCACGGTAGTTGTCCTTGCGGCTTGGGTTAGAAAACTGGATACAATACATATTCCATGAACACATCGGTTTCATCCCGTGCAGCTCTGGTGCTGTTTTCCGGCGGTCAGGATTCCACCACCTGCCTGGCCTGGGCTCTGACGCGATATGACCGTGTGGAAACTGTAGGGTTTGATTATGGTCAGCGCCATGGTGTGGAACTGATTGCGCGTCAACATGTGCGCAGGAACCTGCAGAAGATTTTCCCCCATTGGGCGGCGCGACTTGGCGATGACTTGATGGTGAACTTGTCCGGGTATGGCGCTCTGGCGGAAAGCGCGCTGACCGGGGACGCGGAAATCCGCATGCAGGAGAACGGCCTGCCCTCCACATTTGTGCCCGGACGCAATCTGGTGTTTCTAACTATAGCGTCTGCGCACGGTTATCGCCGAGGCATGGATACGCTTGTAGGCGGGATGTGCCAAACTGATCATTCCGGCTATCCCGATTGCCGCGAGGACACGATCAAGGCGCAAGCGCTAGCCTTGAAACTGGGCCTTGATCGTCCCGCCCAGATAAAAACCCCGCTTATGCATCTGACCAAGGCGGAGATCTGGATGCTGGCCCATGCCTTGGGCGGTCAGGCGCTTATAGACCTGATCGTAGAGCACAGCCATACCTGTTATCGTGGCGAACGCGACGTGCGCCATGACTGGGGCTATGGTTGTGGAACTTGTCCAGCCTGTCAATTACGCAAGAATGGCTGGCGAGAGTGGCGCATGACATGACCTATTCGGTCAAGGAAATGTTTCTCACCGTTCAGGGCGAAGGCGGTCAAGCGGGGCGCCCGGCGGTGTTCCTGCGCTTTGCGGGCTGTAATTTGTGGAACGGCGCCGAGGACGACCGCGCTGGTGCGATCTGTACGTTCTGTGACACTGATTTTGTCGGCGTGGATGGCCCGGGCGGCGGCAAGTTTGCAACGGCGGAAGCGCTGGCGGTCGCGGTTGCAGGGTTCTGGCCGGGCGGCGGCGATCCCTATGTGGTATGCACGGGCGGTGAACCGTTGCTACAGTTGGATCGGACCCTGATTAACGCACTGCATGAGGCCGGTTTTGAGGTTGCAGTAGAAACCAACGGCACTCTGATCGCGCCGGCGGGTATTGACTGGATCTGCGTCAGTCCAAAATCCAACGCGCCACTCAAACAGACTTCAGGTCATGAGCTCAAACTGGTCTACCCACAAGCCGGGACGACGCCTGAAGCCTATGAACATCTTGATTTTCAGACATTTTGCTTGCAACCCCTAGATGATCTGTACAAAATGGAAAATACTCGACAAGCGCTCGAGTACTGCCTCAAACACCCCAGATGGCGCTTGAGTTTGCAAATCCATAAATGGATCGGTGCGCCCTAAGTAGATCAAACACCTATAGAGATCGAGTGCTCTCAGAAACAAAAGATGGACAATAAAACATGAATCAATAAGCACACTTGGAACCAGAATTATTTGAGGATTCTGGTTCCAGATCATCCGAATTGGGAACAGTCTTGTCTTCAGGGGAGCATTTGTCACGGATGATCAAAACACCCACCGCACCTTCCACCGCATTGCTCGTCGTATCCACCACGCCCTCTACTACGTTGCCTGCCGTACCAACCACAGCGCCTGTGGCATCGATGGCCAGATCAGCAGCGGTCAGGGCAATGCAACCTGGCGTGGTGATCAGTACACCGCTAACGACAGCCAACAGGATCAGACGGGTCATGACGCATCCTCATGCACGAAAAAACCGGCAGACGGGCAAATGAGAATTTCACCCATCGCCCCCATCATCTACACCACAACCTTAAGAGAAGGTGAATCCCGTCTTATCCGGCGCCCGCTATCAGCACTTCGGCGTCTCCGTGACCCTTTTCAGCAAAGCAAACGCCAAACGGTGCAAGGCGCTTGTCCCGCCCTGGTGCAGAGTTCCATTAACCGCCTGAAGCTCAATTGACCAAGGTCAAAGCGAGACTGCAGGCTGTATCAGATGTCAAGCATCAGGCGTTGCGGGTTTTCCAGACTTTCCTTCACACGCACGAGGAAGGTCACCGCCTCCTTGCCATCCACAATGCGGTGATCATAGGACAGCGCCAGATACATCATCGGACGGATCTTCACCTCGCCGTCAATAGCTACGGGACGTTTCTGGATTTTGTGCATACCCAGAATGCCTGATTGCGGCGCGTTCAGGATCGGCGCACTCAGAAGCGAACCGTACACACCGCCATTGGAGATG
>RKRX01000049.1 GCA_007571185.1 Oceanicaulis sp. | reverse complement strand
CCCGTGCAGCGGCCTCGATCTCTCATATCATTGTAGAGCAATGGCGCATCGAAACACCAGGGCGGCTCAGCTTTCCCCTATCGCTGCAAGTCCATCACGGTCTAGTGGACGGGGTCCATGTGGCGCAATATTTCAAAGCCGTAGCGGCGTGCCTGGATATGCTGGCGGAAAAATTGAACTGAGCTGCAGGCCGTACAATTAAAACCTTAAAATACGCTAGCGTTCAAACTGCTGGAACTTGACTCGCCTAGGCGCCAAAGCGGCGTCGCCCAGGCGGCGCTTTTTGTCCGTCAGATAGTCGGTGAAAGAGCCTTCAAACCATTCCACATGACTGTCGCCTTCAAAGGCGAGGATATGGGTGGCGATACGATCAAGAAAGAAACGGTCGTGTGAGATCAGTACGGCGCAGCCAGGAAAATCTTCCAGCGCAGCCTCCAGGGCCGATAGGGTTTCCACGTCCAGATCATTGGTTGGTTCGTCAAGCAGGAGCAAATTACCCCCCTCCTTGAGCATTTTGGCCAGGTGCACGCGGTTACGTTCACCCCCAGACAGAACCCCGACTTTTTTCTGCTGATCACCGCCCTTGAAGTTGAACGCGCCCACGTAGGCCCGGGACGCCATTTCCTGATCGCCCACCATGATCATATCATTGCCGCCAGATATCTCTTCCCAGACGGTTTTTCCAGGATCAAGCACATCGCGGGATTGATTTACATAACCCAGTTTCACGCTCTCCCCCAAGGTGACTGAACCGTTATCGGGCTGTTCTTCCCCCACAATCATCCTGAACAGGGTCGTCTTACCTGCGCCATTGGGACCGATCACGCCGACCACGCCGCCCGGAGGCAGTCTGAAGCTTAGGTTGTTGATCAGAAGACGGTCATCAAACCCTTTGGAGACACCGTCAAAATCCACCACATTACCGCCCAGACGCGGGCCTGGAGGAATGCGGATCATCGCGGCCGAAATGTTTTCCTTCCCGGCGGCGTCCCGTTTTTCCTCATAGGATTTGATACGCGCCCTGGACTTGGCCTGACGTGCTTTCGGCGCAGCGCGGATCCATTCCAGCTCACGGGCCAGCGCACGGCGCCGTGCGCTTTCCTCCCGGGATTCCTGCTCCAGACGCCTCGCCTTCTGTTCCAGCCAGTCCGAATATCCGCCTTTGTAAGGCACGCCTTGCCCGCGATCAAGCTCCAGCGTCCAGGTGGTGATTGCGTCCAGGAAGTAACGATCGTGGGTCACAATCAGCACAGCGCCGGGATAGTTCTCCAGGTGGTTTTGCAGCCAGGCGACGCTTTCCGCATCCAGATGGTTGGTCGGTTCATCAAGCAGCAGCATGTGCGGTTTGGACAACAACAACCGGCAGATCGCCACGCGGCGCGCTTCACCTCCAGACAGATTGGCGACACCAGCGTCGCCAGGCGGGCAACGCAGCGCCTCCATAGCCATTTCAATCTTGGAATCGATATCCCACGCATCGCGCGCATCCACTTGATCCTGTAAAGCCGTCATCTTCTCCATCAGCTCGTCGGAATAGTCCTCGGCAAGCTGCACAGCCACCTTGTTATAGGCGTCGTAGAGTTGTTTGTCCTCGGATCCTTCGATGACGTTCTCCCACACAGTCTTTTCAGGATTCAGCCGTGGCTCCTGGGGCAGATAGCCCACACGCACGCCTTTCTCCGCCCAGGCTTCGCCGGCAAAGTTGGCGTCCTGACCGGCCATGATGCGCAGCAGCGAGGATTTACCTGCACCATTGACGCCCACAACACCGATTTTGGCGTCAGGCAAAAAGTTCAGGGAAATGCCGGAGAAAACCTGTTTCCCACCGGGATAGGTCTTCGCCAGATTGTCCATGTGATAGACATACCGATACGCGGCCATCAGCGTGCGCACTCCGTGATCTGAAGGATTAGAGCGTGGTCGGACGCTATAGCGGAGTTGAGGAGAGGTACGCAATCGGCGCCATTCATCCAGATGCTCTGGTCCATATCACTTGTCCCCTGACCATGATCCAGTCACCTCGGGTCGCAAGAGAACCGACTCGCTGCGCCCCGGCTGCCTGATGTATCACATATAGCACGCGCCATTTGCCTATGAGCGCCGGGTCGGATAGCGTCCCGCTGCACAAACCAACCGGGGGAGACCACCATGCGCCGTATTCTATTCACCGCCATTGGCCTAGCCGTTTTGACGGCCTGTGCACCGCAAACCCAACCCGGTGAAGGCGCAACGCCCGCCTCGCCTGTGGATGAAGCTGCCCTGTCTATTTCTGATGTGTACGGCTCAATCAGCCTGTCCGGGGCCACCCCACGCGGGCTGCGTTTCTCACCCGATGGCCAGCGGGTGAGCTTCCTGCGCCCCAGAGTTGAGGACCGCACCGTCACCGATCTGTGGGCCATGGATCTGAACGATGGACGCACCTATCGGTTGGTCCGAGCCGAGGATCTAACCGAGGGAGAGCGGGAGTTGTCCGAAGCGGAAATCCAATTTCGTGAACGCGCCCGCATCACCACCTCGGGCGTAATCTCTTACGACTGGGATGAAACCGGTGAAGCCGTGCTGGTTCCGCTTGATGGCGATGCGTTTTACGTCAACGTCGTGTCGGGGGAGACCCGGCGACTGATGCAGACCGAAGCTTTTGAAACTGATGTGCGCGTCAGTCCTGACGGTCGTATGGTCAGCTTTATCCGCAATCAGGATCTGTGGGTGCATGATCTGGACACCGGCGAAGAGCGCGCCCTGACCACCGAAGGCGGCGGCGCGATCAGCTGGGGCGTAGCTGAATTCGTCGCTCAGGAAGAAATGCAGCGCTATACTGGATACTGGTGGAGCCCGGACAGTCGCTTTATCGCCGCCACGCGAACAGATGACACCCCGGTGGACATCGTGCCGCGATTTGGCATCAATGCCGAAGGCGTCACAGTCACTGATCAGCGTTACCCTCGGTCGGGCGCATCTAACGTGCGCGTGGGGCTGCATGTGATTGATGTCGCCACCGGCCAGCGCACAGAGATGGATCTGGGTGCGGAAATCGATATCTACCTGGCACGCGTGGACTGGAGCAAGGACAGCTCCGCCCTTTACGCCCAGCGCCAGAACCGGGCGCAAACCGTGCTTGATATTCTGGCCGGAGATCCCGCCACAGGCATGACCGAAATCATACTCACCGAACAGGTCGATACCTGGATCAACCTGACCGATGACTTCACCGTCCTTGAAGAGGGCGGCTTCCTGTGGACCTCCGAACGCACCGGGTTCCGCCATGTCTACCACGTGGAAGAGGACGGTGAGACGCGCGCCCTGACGACAGGCGAATGGGTCGTGGACAGTCTAGAGGGTCTGAGCGAAAATGGTGAGACCGTGTATTTCTCTGGCTGGATGGACACCCCTTTGGAACGCCATCTGTACGCTGTGCCGCTTGAAGGGGGTGAACCCGTACAAATTACCGCAGGCGAAGGCGTCTGGTCCGTCACGCTGGGCCAGGGCGGCGCAGGTTTTATCGGCCGTTATTCCGACCCCTATACCCCGCCACAGACCGCACTGTATGCCGTTGATGGCGAGCGTGTGGCGTGGATTGAAGAAAACGTACTTGATGACAACCATCCCTACGCCCCTTTCGCCGACAGCCATCTGACGCCGGAGTATGGCGTTCTGACCGCTAAGGACGGCGAGACCAAACTCTATTACTCCATGCTCAGGCCCGGGCATTGCACCGCCAAAACCCCCTGCCCTGCTATTGTGCAGGTTTATGGCGGCCCGCGTGTGCAGACGGTTCGCAAATCCTGGATCGGCGCTCGGGACCAGCTTTTTGTCGATCGCGGCTATGTGCTCTTCAAGCTCGACAATCGGGGCAGCTGGAACCGGGGGCACGCTTTTGAAGCCGCTATTCATGACCGTATGGGCATTGAAGAAGTCGCCGATCAGCTCACCGGTCTGGACTTCCTTCAGAGGCAGGATTTCGTCGATGGCGAGCGGGTGGGCCTGTGGGGCTGGTCCTATGGCGGCTACATGACTTTAATGACCACGCTACAGGCGCCGGGCCGGTTTGCAGCCGCTGTATCCGGAGCCCCGGTGACCGACTGGGCACTCTACGACACGCACTACACCGAACGCTATATGGACACTCCGCAGAACAATCCCGAGGGTTATTTCCAAGGCTCGGCCTTCGCCCATCTGGACGGATACCGGACTCCCACCCTGCTCGTCCACGGCATGGCTGATGATAATGTCACTTTCGATCATGGCACGCGCCTATACGCCGAGCTTCAGCAACGCAACGCTGATTTTGAGATGATGACCTATCCCGGTCAGCGCCATGGCGTGCGTCCACCAGCCCTGCAACGGCACTTGTGGACAACAATTTTTGATTATTTCGACCGGGAGCTGGCCAGGAAAGATCGGTGACTAACTTCAGTTTGGTGAGTTGAATCTGAGAGAGGATTGGATCAGACGATCAGCAAGTCCTTGCAGATATTCTCCAACCCAACCTGATCCTCGGCGTCAAACGCGTCGGGTTCAGCCGAATCCCATCCAGGACAGCCGCCAGAACCCCGGCAGCATCAAACACAGGCGCCACGATCTCGGACCTAGAGCGGCTATCGCAAACAATATGACCGGGGAAAGCGTTCACATCGGGAACAAGCAAGGTCTCGCCAGCCGCCGCCGCCACACCACATACCCCACGTCCGAATGGGATGCGCAGACACCCCAGCGTACCCTGGTAGGGACCGACTACCAGTTCGGTCGGTTTTTCCCGATCGACCACATAGAACCCGGTCCAGAAAAACCGCGGCGCAAAATTATACGCCAACAAGCAGGAGGCCGTGGCGAAACGCGCCATCCGGCTGGTTTCGCCCGTAACAATGGCGGCGATTTCCCGACCCACTCGAATATACGTCTCAGCCCTGGTTTCGCCCTCAACCGCAGCGCTCATTCCTTCTTCCATAGCCTATCCTCTTCACAATCAACGCACTTGACACGTCAGCGCCGGAACCGCCCATAACGGTTGAACCGTGCTGACATTTCATTAAACTGTGTCGCGATTCACTTCACTCGCCCAGCCGTTCAGTCGCACAAGAAAGATGGCGAGATACGGCGCATACCGGCGCCGGCATGGAGCGAACCCTATGGAGATTGATCATGCGTAATACGATTGTTCTGTCCAGTCTTCTGGCGTTCACCGCCGCCGCCCTGCCCTCGGGCGCCGCTCACGCCGGGGATCTGATCTATACCGGCCTGTTCAACAACACCGCCGTCGGCGGCTATGATACGGTGGCCTATCACATCGAAGGCAAGCCGGTTCGCGGTGATCGCGCCTTCACCACCAGCTGGAACGGCGCGGTGTTCCGTTTCGCAAGCCAGGAAAACCTCGACCTGTTCATGCAAAAGCCTGAAGCCTACGCCCCGGCTTATGGGGGGTATTGCGCATGGGCCATGGCCGAAGGCTATACCGCCAAAGGTGATCCTGACGCCTGGCGCATTGTGGACGGTGTTCTGTACCTGAATTTTGACCAAAAAATCCAGGCTCGTTGGGAAACGGATATTCCCGGCTTCATCGCCAGAGCAAACGCAAATTATCCGGCCATTGTGAGCAACTAGAAAGACGATCATGACGGGACTCGCCTTTCGACAGCTGGCCGCCTACGGGCTGGGGGTATGGATTTCGGTTATCTTTCTGGACTCGCTGCGGTTCAAATTCACCGGCCATCCCACCACAGTACATATTTTCGAAACGCTGAAGGACTGGTCCGGCATCGGGCTGTTTTATCCGGCGGGGCCATGGGTGATCGGTCTGGCGGAGCTGACGGCGTCTTTGCTGGTGTTGTTCATCCCTGTGCTGATGCAGTTCGCTCTGGGTCGGGGACGCCTGGTCGCCCTGTCACAAACCCTGGGCGGTCTGATCGCCATGGGCGTGATGACCGGTGCGATCGTTTTTCACGCCTGCACCCCGCTGGGCATTGAAACTCCCACCGCTTGGGCGAACGGCCAGCCGACCGAATGGAGCCCCGCTCTGTTCATCGCCGCCTGCATCACCTGGTGCGCCGGCCTGGGCATCATAGCGCTACGCGGACGAGACGCTCTGCACCTGCTCTGCACCCGAGTCTGAAGCTTGATGGCAATCGTTGTAAGCGATAACAGTGATTTGAATTGCGCTTTTGCAGCGCGTTCTCCACAGTGATGCCTGATGTTGTCATATCTGCTCCGGTTCTGGGGATAAGCCATGAAACCTGCCCTGTCGCTGAGCGTCGCCACTTCTGCGCTGTTGCTCGCCGCCTGTTCTCCCGCTGATATATCCGCCTCTCGCCTCGACTCCTCCGGGTCGGCGGGCTCTGAGACCGGAGGCCCGCCGGGCGCCGCACAAACCAATCCGTTGCTGGCGGACTGGGCCACTCCTTACGGCGCACCGCCACTGGATCTGATCGAAGACGCTCATTTTCTGCCCGCTTTCGCCAGCGCTATCGCCAGTCATGCCGCCGAGATTGAGGCGATCGCCTCCGATCCCGATGCGCCGACTTTTGATAATACCCTGCTGGCTATGGAGATGACGGGCCAAGATCTGGGACGTATCTCCAGCATTTTCTTCAATCTCGCCAGTTCAGCCTCCAACGACCAGATCCGCGCCATCCAGCGTGAGATGAGCCCGCGTCTGGCCGAACACAGCGCCTCAATCACCCTGAACCCTGACCTGTTCGCCCGGATCGACGCTCTGTACCAGCAGCGCGACAGCCTGGACCTTACTGCACAACAGGCGCGGCTGCTGGAAACCACCCATGATGATTTCATCCGCGCCGGCGCTCAGCTGCAAGGCGCAGACCGCGAGCGTTTCGCCGCTCTGCGATCCGAGCTGGCGAGTCTGTACACCCGGTTTGCCCAGAACGAACAAGCGGACCGGGAATCCTGGTCCATGGAACTCAGTGAGGCCGACCTGACCGGTTTGCCCGACTATATTGTCTCCGCCGCTGCGGGGGCGGCCGCTGACCGGGACCGGGACGGGCATGTGATTACCCTGGCTCGTTCCAGCGTTGAGCCGTTCTTGCAAGCCTCGCCCAATCGCGACCAGCGCGAGACCGCCTGGCGCGCCTGGATGCAACGCGGCGATAATGACAACGCCAATGACAATAAGGACACAATCGCTCAGATTCTCTCCGCTCGTCTGGAACTGGCCAATCTTTTGGGCTTTGAAACCTTCGCTCATTATCGCACCGCCGGAACCATGGCGGGCACGCCGGATGCGGCCATGGCCTTGATGGAGCAGGTCTGGTGGCCAGCGCGTGACCGTGCGCTGGAAGAAGCCGCCGATATTGAGGCGCGCATCGCTGAAGCTGGTCTTGATCATGAGCTGGAGCCCTGGGACTGGCGCTACTACACTCAGCAGGTTCGGGCCGAGCGCTTCGATCTTGATGAGAGCGAAGTCAAAGCCCATTTGCAGCTCGATAATATGATCGCTGCGATGTTCTATGTGTCTGGACGCCTGTTCGATGTCTCCTTTCATGAGCGTACCGATATTCCCACCTACCATCCCGATGTTCGCGTATGGGAAATGCACAATGCCGACGGGCAAGTGATGGGCTTGTTTTATGGCGACTTCTTCGCTCGCCCGGGTAAGCGCGGCGGCGCCTGGATGTCTAGCTTTCGCGCCCAGAATGGTCAAACGGGCCAGATCCCGCTGATCCTGAACAATTGCAACTACAACAAGCCTGCTGATGGTGAACCGGCGCTTTTGTCCTTCACCGACGCCGTAACCCTGTTTCACGAGTTCGGCCATGGTCTGCATGGCCTGCTGTCCAATACCGAATACGCTTCTCTGGCCGGCACTTCGGTGGATCGCGATTTTGTGGAATTCCCTGCCCAGATCTATGAGCACTGGCTGTCCCAGCCCGAAGTGCTCGAACGCTTCGCCCTGCACCATGACACCGGTGAACCCATGCCAGCGGCGCTGTTAGAGCGTATTCTGGCAGCTGGAACGTTCAACCAGGGCTTTGCTACAGTCGAGTTCTTGAACTCGGGCTTTGTGGATCTGGAATACCATCTGAACACCAACACGGACACCATCAAAATCGACACGTTCGAAAACCGTATCCTCGGCAAGCGTGATAATCTGGAAGACATCCCGATGCGTCACCGCTCCACCCATTTCCTGCATGCCTTTGCGGGTGAAGGTTATGCCTCAGGTTATTATAGCTATCTGTGGGCGGGTGTTCTGGACAATGACGGTTTCGCCGCTTTCGAGGAAGCCGGTGATATCTTCGATCCAGACCTGGCCCGGAAACTGCTCGACAGCGTCTATTCCGCCGGTGACAGCCTGCCTGCCATGGACGCCTATATCGGTTTCCGGGGTCGTGAGCCGAACGTTGAGCCGCTGTTACACAATCGCGGTTTCATCAAGGCAGAGGGTTGAACCCGGCTGTCTGAACCGAAAGTAGACCGCGTCGGGTTATACGTGGTTTGGGACACTTCTGACGCCAACAGACGCCTCGATACTGCAGATCACTTCTAAGTGCAAGAAGGTCAACGGGACTGAGAATCGGGGAACAACGGAATTACTTTAGCTTTGGCTTTCTCTTTACTCTTCGCTATCCTCGCCGCTAAGCTCAAGGATTTATTCCCCTCTTTGGATGGCTTGCCCCATCTGGTTAAAAACTCCTCTTCTTCCTTGATCTTGGCCTCTGGGTCAAGCTCCCTAATAGTAGGAAATATGTCGCGAAGAGTATCCAAACTCGGAGTTTCCATTGTGCTAGTCCTTTCTTTCGCACAGGAATCATGCTCTGAAAACAGGGTTGTCCAAGGTGCGCGCCGATCAATCCGAGATCGGCGGCGGGCGATGGCGATCTTTTGCAACAACTTCCCGACAAGCTCTTCAACCAGTTTTGTCAGGTGTTCGATTATGGACCGACCTGTAACATCCAGACAATATATCGATATCGGTTCGTAACCGAAAAGAGAGAGTAGTTCACCGCACGTTGATTCAATCAGCTGTATCTGACGGTCGGTGAGTTCATCCCTCCAAGCTTTACGCCTCTGGAGATCGGGGGCTTGCGAAATCAGCTTGCTCAAATATCCAGATGGTCAGACATGCAAACTCCTCCATACGTCGGAGGTTTCAACCATCTCATCACCCCGTTGACAAACCTTCTATAGATCCTGACCCTAGACATTCACGCGGCGTGAAGACCGCAGGTTATCAAGGATGGCCATGGCGGCGTCGCTAGGTTTACGCTTACGCCTGATCTGAGGTTGGTAGGCAATCTGGGCATGTGCTTCGCAATAGGTGTTCCCGGTGCCCGCATGACGACCGCAGAAACGAAACTCGGCATCGGTTGGATCACCAATCGGCCATTTGCACATGCCTTCGCGCAGAACCAACACGGTGGCGTATTCGCCATTAGGCAGCCTTGCGGCTTCTTGCGGCGCGCCCACAGGCACAGACCCGGTTTCCACAATTCCTAGCCTGGTCTCTGGTCTCTGCTGAGCGGCGGCCTGCGGCCCTGCCGAACCCCGCGAAGCACGGCGTGTGCGGCGCGAGGACGGTGCGCGACCGGGCAAGCCAAGCCGGTGCACCTTGCCGATGACAGCGTTCCGGGTGACGCCGCCCAATCGCCCGGCGATCTGCCTGGCGCTCAGGCTCTTATCAGCCCACAGCCTTTTTAGGATTTCCACACGGTCTTCAGTCCACGCCATGGCGGTACGCTCCTCACCTGATTACGCTCATCATCCACACATCCCCGTCTTTTGCGTGCAGTTCCCCGTCCGGGGCCACTCTTGAGCGAGGACACAAGATACAGTATTTTCCTGGAAACGAAAGCACAAGATGCCGATTTAAATCGACCGTGGATAACTGCATCACGCACTGCATGGCGCCATGATCTGGACCGGGGTCGTTCGGGCGTGTCAGAGTCAGGCGAGGGTCTTCCTGGGGGGATCCTTCCTCAAGGAGATCGGAGATGACAGACAAGGTCGGGCTGACGCCGCAATCCACGCCTGTCTCCAGCTCTCCCCGCCCCCGCGCCGTGGGGGTGGTGAACTGGCTGGGTCTGTGGACGCTGTACAAAAAAGAAGTGCGGCGCTTTCTCAAGGTCAGCTTCCAGACCTTGTTGGCTCCGGTAGCGACCACATTGCTGTATATGATCGTGTTCTCTCTGGCGATCGGCGTGAACCGCGAAGCGGTTGAAGGCGTACCTTTCACAACCTTTCTTGCCCCGGGCCTGGTGATGATGGGCATACTCAATAATGCGTTCGCCAATTCTTCGTCCTCACTGATCGTGGCCAAGGTGCAAGGCAATACGGTGGACTTTCTGATGCCGCCGCTGTCTCCGGCTGAGCTGGCCGCCGCCTTTATCGGCGGAGCCATGACCCGCGGCATTCTGGTGGGCATAGCGACTGCCATCGCCATTGCGCTGTTTGTGGAAATATCTGTCGCCCATCTTTGGGCGGTGCTCTATTTTAGCTTGTCAGCCGCCGCCATGATGGCCATGATCGGGCTGATTGCCGGGTTGTGGGCAGAAAAGTTCGACCATCTTGCGGTCATCACGAACTTCATCATCATGCCGCTAGCTTTCCTTTCAGGGACCTTCTACTCGGTGGATGCCCTGCCTGAGCCCTTCCGCACGATCAGCCACATAAACCCGGTTTTTTTCATGATCGACGGCTTCCGTTACGGCTTTATCAGCACTCATGACAGTCATCTTCTGATCGGGGTGATCGCTATTGCAGCAATCAATGCCGGCCTGCTGATTCAGGGTTATCTGCTGTTGCGCTCAGGATGGCGTCTAAAGAGCTAATCGGCCGGGATCCGGATCAACCTCCAGTCATAACTATTTTCCATCTTTGCTTCACAAGGATACTGCCCATGCCCAAGCCGTTGATGGACACGTATTCACCGCCCAATCTTAACTTTGAGCGTGGTGAAGGCGCTTACCTGATTGAGCAGTCCGGCGAGACGTATCTCGATTTCATTTCCGGCATTGCGGTGAATGCAATCGGTCATAATCACCCCGAGGCGGTGGCGGCGTTGAAAGAACAGGCCGACAAGCTCTGGCATACCTCAAACATGTTCCGTGTACCGGGACAGTTGGAGCTAGCGGGAAAGTACTGCCGGGACAGCTTTGCCGACCGGGTGTTCTTCACCAATTCGGGCGTCGAAGCGATCGAGGCATCCATCAAGACCGCCCGCCACTATCACTTTTCCAAGGGACGCCCAGATAAATATCGTATCATCACCTTCACCGGCGCATTTCATGGCCGTTCCTATGGAGCCATCAACGCTGGCGGCAATCCGAAATATCTTGAAGGATTCGGCCCGAAAATGGAAGGGTTCGACCAGGTCGAGTTCGGTGACCATGACGCCCTGCGAGCTTCTATCACCGAAGAGACGGCTGCGATTTTGATTGAGCCGGTGCAGGGTGAAGGCGGCGTGCGGGCTCTACCGAGCAGCTGCCTGCGCGGTCTGCGTGAAATCTGTAACGCGCACGAGCTGCTGCTGATCTATGATGAAGTGCAATGCGGTGCAGGTCGGACCGGCAGGATATGGGCGCACGACTGGGCGGAAGAGGCCAGGCCCGATATCATGGCCGTAGCCAAGGGCGTGGGCGGCGGTTTCCCCATGGGCGCGTGCCTGGCGACCGATGAAGCCAGCGCCCACATGGTGATAGGCACTCATGGCTCCACCTTTGGCGGTAACCCGCTGGCGATGGCTGTAGGCAATGTCGTCTATGACAAACTGACTGCGCCGGGCTTTATGGATCAGGTGGTCAACATCTCCGACACGCTACGCCGGTCCCTAGCTGATCTGCGGGACGTCTACACGGGCAAGATCGAAGAAATCCGGGGTCGTGGTCTGTTGATTGGACTGAAATTGAAAGATGGTTTCGGCAACCGCACCCTGGTGAACAAAGTTCGCGACAACCATCTCTTGGTGGGTGTGGCGGGCGATAACGTCGTGCGCCTGGCGCCGCCGTTGATCATCAACGAGGGTCACGCACGCGAAGCCGTTACGGCGTTAGACAGGGCGCTAGACGCACTTCAACCCGAACAGGTGTGACAGCAACGGGGTGAATGCAAGGGTAACGACGGGCGATATTTTCAATCAACCCGGTCTAAATGTTCCAGGCGCCTGCATGACATCGTCGCAACGTTTCAGCTTGAGAGGCACGATGTGTGCAGGCGCCTCTGACATCGTCACCAGAGACAGAGTCCCCCACGAAACCCCAGAGGACGTCCCCCAGAACCTTTCTGACCCATTTTGAAAGCTGATCAGATTCCGATCTCTGGTGCAATCCAGCACTCGCTTACCACTTGAACCCGACGACCTCCAGCCCGGCGCGCCATTCGCTGGGGCGGCTGCTCACATATGAACGCAGAACCTGACCGTCAGGGCCCAGTGCGAACCCGTAGCCCAGTTCCGT
>RKRX01000233.1 GCA_007571185.1 Oceanicaulis sp. | reverse complement strand
GTGATAAGCCCGCCGTAGAGTGCGCCCAGCATGGCGCCCAGATAGAGTGAAGGACCGAATACCCCGCCGCCCATGCGGAAGGTGATGGTGGCCACGGTCGCAGTCAGCTTCAGCACGATCAGTGAGGAGAGGGTTGTGAGCGCGTAGTCACCTTTCAGCGCCATTGAGGTGGCTTGGTAACCCACGCCGAGGACTTCTGGTGCAAGCACGCCCAGCACTCCCACACACAGTCCACCCAGAGGTGGCAGCGTCCAGAGAGGAATGTTCCAGCGAGCAGCGCGCCGAGCGACTATACGCTGGGCGTTGATAGCGGTGAGTATGCAGGTGATGGCCAACCCGGCTGAAATCAGGCCCAGCGGCAGGATGGCGACAAAGTCGAGGGGGTTGGCGGGTAGGATTTCCGGTATGGGAAAGGCGGGTGTAGCGCCGAAATGTAGCCGGGACAGGATTGCTCCAATGACGCTGGCCGCTGCGACTGGGCCGATGGATCTCAGCGCGTAATGGCCTAGCACCACCTCAAAGGCGAACAGAGCGCCGGCGATGGGAGCGTTGAAGCTGGCGGCGACCGCCGCCGCTGCCCCACAGCCCAACATGATGCGGGAGCCACGGGCGGGCAGGCCTAACGGTTTGCTGAGCACGCTAGACAGAGTGGCGCCTAGGTGGACGGCAGGACCTTCACGACCGGTGGAGCCGCCCGCACCCAAGGTTATGACGTGAATAGCGGCCGATAAAAGCCCCGGCATGAGCGGCATCATGCCGCTGCGGGCGGCGCGCGCCTCCATCACGTCAGCCACGCCTTCAGAGCGCCCCTCGGGCAGCCAGCGGGTGCGCAGACCCAGACAAAGCAAGGCGGACACAAGCACCCCGCCCAAAATCGGGGCGGCGATCACCCTCCAGGCAGGCAGGTCGGCGGCGGCGCTAGCGAGCCGCTCGGGAAATTCCCCGAAGGCGAAGAACTGAACGGCTTGGATGCTTATTCGCAGCCCGATAGCAGCATAGCCCGCCATCACGCCTACTACGAGGGCGAGCAACCACAATGTCAGGGAACGGCCATCGCGAAGGCTGTTATGCACAGCGCGCTTTAATCGTTCCAGAAGATTGGGTGACAAAGATTGGGTGAAAACGACGATCATACTCTTTCCAACACCGGTCCGGCTTGTACCGTCAACTCTGGTTTACTCCCCGATCCGTATCATTTGATCGAGCGTCCACACACAGCATGCACTCGATAGCGGTTGATCAAACTGGCGCTGCTGGTTAACGCGGGTGATCAGACTGGTCAGTGATTTTCCCTTGACATTGAGGGCATCGTCGAGCACTGCCCAGAACTCCGGCTCCAAAGCCAACGAGGATGCGTGCCCTTTGAGGGTGATTGATCGCCTTTTGAGCATGATGCGGCAGGTTCTTTCATAGAGCTGATTGCGACGACACGGTATGCGGCTGATGAAAAATCTTCCCTGTACACGGGCCCGAAAGTGACTATTCTGGGCATTTCCATCGCCAAGTGTGAAGGGGTCTTTCGCCTCTCGTGGCAAAAGAGACGTGCACCATGCTGTGGCGAGACAAGGTGAGGCGATCTCATTCAGGGCTGATCATGTCCCGGGGCTGAACCACGCGGTCAAACTCTTCTGCTGTCACAAAGCCCAGGCGAACGGCTTCTTCCCGCAGGGTGGCGCCGTTCTCATGCGCGGCTTTGGCGATTGTGGCGGCGTTATCATAGCCGATGGCTGGGGCCAGAGCAGTCACCAGCATCAAGGATCGTTCCATGATACTGGCGATGTGCTGTTCGTTGGCCTCAATGCCTATTACGCAATTTTCGGTGAAGGAGAGGGAGGCATCGGTGATCATCTTCGCACTGGTCAGCACATTATAGCTGATCATTGGTTTAAAGACATTGAGCTGGAAGTGACCCTGGGAACCCGCAAAGCTGACGCCGGCATTGTGACCCATGACCTGAGCGCAGACCATGGTCATAGCTTCGGCCTGGGTTGGGTTCACCTTCCCCGGCATGATGGAAGAACCAGGTTCATTAGCGGGCAAGGTCAGTTCGCCAATACCGCAGCGCGGACCGGAGCTCAGAAGGCGTATGTCGTTGGCGATCTTGAACAGTGATACAGCCGTAGAATTGAGCGCGCCGTGAGCCTCCACCATTGCGTCTTTGGTGGAGAGCGCCTCGAATTTGTTCGGTGCAGTTACGAATGGCAACTTGGTCAACGAGGCGACTTCTTCGGCGAATTTCATGGCAAAGCCGATTTTGGCATTCATGCCCGTGCCTACAGCGGTGCCGCCCTGAGCCAGCTCATAAAGAGCAGGCAGCACAGCTTCCACACGGCGGATGGCGTTGTCGATCATGTGGACATAGGCGGAGAACTCTTGCCCCAGAGTTAGCGGGGTGGCGTCCATCAGGTGAGTGCGACCGATTTTGATGATGTCGGAAAAAGCTTCCGCCTTGTCATTGAGCGCCTTGCGCAGGGCCCGCAGTGCGGGCACGAGGTCACGCACGAACACTTCTGCGGCGGCGATGTGCATGGCGGTGGGGAAGGTGTCGTTGGAGGACTGGGAGCGGTTCACATGATCGTTGGGGTGGACGGGGTTCTTGGAACCGACTTTGCCACCTAGGATCTCTATGGCGCGGTTGGAGATCACCTCGTTGGAGTTCATGTTGGACTGTGTGCCTGATCCAGTTTGCCAGACTACCAGCGGGAAATGGTCATTGAGTTTGCCTTCAGCGACTTCCAAGGCGGCGTCGGCGATAGCCTGACCGATCCAGCGATCGATATTGTCCAGAGCGATATTGGTCTTGGCGGCGCAATGTTTAACCACGCCCAGGGCGCGCACTAGCGGCAAGGGTTGGGTTTGGCCGCCAATCCTGAAATTTATCAGCGAGCGGGCGGTCTGAGCACCCCAGAGCTTGTCGGACGGCACTTCAAGCGAGCCGAAGGAATCGGTTTCAACGCGCATCTTGGTCACGGGAGGCTCCAAATACACAAAAGCCACTATCGTCCACGCTTATTGTGGCCGGGATGCGGACATCACAATCGAATAATAGTCGCAGATCGTGTATGTACCAGCGGTTCAAAATGGATCAAGACAATCACTGGAAACGGGTGTCACACTGCGCTCTGGAGTGCATGACATGGACAGCATTGCACAGGACGTCGGGCGGCCAAGGCGTTCGGTGCGCCCACACCCGGCATTACACGTTATTTGCACTTGCCTGCCGCGGATGTTTTCAAGCGTGCGTTTCTCAATTGGCCTTTTTTCCGGAAACTTGCTAGGTTGACAACGGCGCCTTCGTCACGGGCCTGGATTTTGCTCTCCTTGGAGGAGGCGCTGTGGGGGGCGGATTGGAGATAGTCAAAGTGTAGGCGAAAACCCACACTGGGATCATGAAACCGTATCACCGAGCACCATGGAACCCTGAGATACTTGGGTACGCTATCAAATTTCAGTGTCACCTCAAAACCCTCATCATCCACGCTCAGATCCCAGAACTGATGCTCAAGAACGATGGTCATTTCTTTCGAATAGATGCTGGCTAGCGACGCATCAACGCTACAGCCTGGATCCGTAGTGCGGAAGGTGATGTAGAAATGATGGGCGCCGGGGAGACCACCGCGAGCCACACGTTCCAGAGACTTTCGAACAACGCCACACAGAGC
>RKRX01000091.1 GCA_007571185.1 Oceanicaulis sp. | reverse complement strand
AGCTCGTAATAGGCCCACCACGCGCCCAACGCGATGCCTGCGGTCAGGCTCGTCCAGGCGCCCAGCGCCCAGGGTCGTAACGCGGCTGCTAGAACGCGACCGGGTGTTTTCTGCACCAAGCCTGCCGCCGCAATAGCAAACGCCGTCGATAACCCCACATAGCCCACATAAAGCATGGGCGGATGCATGATAAGCGCAGGATCCTGAAGGATAGGATTCAGTTCAGATCCCTGCAGAGGCGCAGGCGACATCCGGGCGAACGGATTCGATGCGAAAACTAGAAAAGCGAAGAACAGGGCTTGCAAGAGCGCCTGAAAGCTTACCGCACGCGAGCGTAGGTCTGGAGGGTTCGGGCCAAGCTTGGCCAGGCCATAACCGAACAGGGCCAGAAGGAAACACCACAACAACATGGAACCTTCATGACCGCCCCAGCTAGCGGCGATCTTGTAAGCGAGAGGCTTATCAACATGCGAGTTCGTCACCACATAGGCGACCGAGAAATCTGAGCGCAGGAAGCTGACGATCAGCAAGATCATCGCAGCTGCAGAAGCCAGCACTGCGATCTCGGCGGCAGCGCCGCCCACCTTGACGGCCGGACCACGCCCCCCCTGATCAGCACCGCGCCAAGCCATGACCATCTGCACCAGACTGGCCATCAAGGCCAGCGCAATCATGAAATGACCGATTTCAGCGATCATCAGCCGCCATCTCCGACGGATCGGTCGCAGCCATCAGAGCCACACCTGACCTGACCATAGCCTGAATGATCGTCATTCTCATGCCAGAGTCCGCTTTCCTGCAGCGCTTGGGCCACTTCGGGCGGCATATAGGTTTCATCATGCTTGGCCAGCACAGTGTCTGTGATGAACAGGCCCGCCTCATCGAACCGGCCTTCCGCCACAATACCCTGACCTTCCCGGAACAAATCCGGCAGCGAACCCCGATGGATGACGCGAATTTCACCGCCACCGTCAGTCACGACGAAACGGACGCCCCCCACAGCGGGACGCTCGACCGACCCTGTAACGACCAGACCACCCACACGAACGCGCTGGCCTGGAACAGGGGGAGTTTCCGCCACCATAGCAGGCGAGTAGAAGAAAACCAGAGTGCTTCGCATGGCTGTCGCAGCCAGAACACCCGCGCTCGCCAGAATACCCGCAGCAGCCAGTGTAATCCAGAGACGGCGTTTAACATTTCTCACGCGTCATTCTCCCGTACCTTCACAGTGATCTGCATGGCGTCGATCAGCGCCAGCGCCCCCGCGTCTTTGTCAAAACGCATCCGGGCCTGACCCAGCGTGTGCAAGCCTGCTTCGGTCTCGCCCCGCACCATACGCACGCGCGCCAAAACCAACCACCCCGAGAGATCTCCGGGGTCTTTCTCAAGGTGGGTCTGTAGCACGTCCACCATGGATTCTTCGATGTCCTCGAGCGCCACATCATCCGAACCACCGGGAGGGCGCGACAGCATATCCACCGCCCGCGCCACAATGGCCGACCGGAAGGGATCATCTTCGTTCAAGCGTCCAATGATGTCCGACCATATCTTTGCCGCCTGGCGACGGTCGCCTCGTTCATAATAGGCCGTTCCCAAAAAGAAGGCTGGCTCAGGCATGGATGGATCAAGACCGTAGGCCGCTGTAAAAGCGCGCTCAGCCTCTTGTGTGACCTGCCCTTGATTAAGCACTACCAGAGATTGCCCCAGATCAGACAGGACACGCGGATCCCTACGCAACCACAAAGCTTGCTCAAACAGGCTGACGGCTTCCAATTCACGTCCGGTATGAGACAGGAAGCGGCCAAGAAGAGTCAACGCTTCGACATTGTCGGGGTTTTCCCGCAGATTCGCTCGCAGACGTTCCTCCAGCTCGAGCGGGGTCAGGAGGACAGGATCAATCCCGGCGAGACGCGCGACTACCTCGGCATGGGGCGCGCCAGGGGCTTCTGGCTGACCGTTGACTAGGTAAACGCTCATAGCACCCCAAAACACCACAACCACCAATCCCATGGCGGCCAGTGCGCCACCCCGACCCAGCTCGCGCTGGGCATAAGGAGCAGCGATGCGAAGTGCAGCAAGCCCCGCAACCAATGCACAAACCAGAACCAGTACAATCATCAGGCAACCTTGCGGAAAGTCAGAGAGAGGTTGTTGGCGGGTATGGCGAAGCACTCTTGGCGATACGCCACGTGAGATGGCGTCAAGATTGATCGGAGCTGGGCACAGATTCGGTCAAGGAGAAGCGCCCGGATTTCAGACGCACCAGTGATCAGACCGAGATTGCGATCTGAACCGGGAAAGCTCAGAAGCACGTACTCAGGCAGACGCTCTTTCGGTTCTAAAGATCCATATGTTTTGGTCATGCATCTGTAGATAGCCTTTTACCGGGACGGTTTGAACAATCATGAGGCGCCTTTGGTTGGGAGAGAGGCGCTGGCGGGCTTTTTATTCAAAATTGTCCACCGGATCAGAGCTCTTGCGAGACGGGACTGAGGGCTGATCACTGGACGCCATCACCGTCGATAGCGCCGCCAGTTCCGAGCGTAATGCTCTGACCTCGTGGATCAACACTTCGCGTTCGTCATGCGCTTCGGCTTGTCGCTCAATCTCCGCATCAAAATGCTTGGACTGCATGGAGTCCACGATCACTGCGATGAACAGGTTCAAGACCGCGAAACTGGTGGCGACGATAAAACAGACAAAGAAAATCCACGCATAGGGGTGTTCCGCAATCACCGGTCGCGCCACGCCCATGGACCAGCTTTCCAGGGTCATCACCTGGAATAGAGTATAGGCGGATCCACCCAGATCATCGAAGAATTCAGGATGGGTTCCCGAAAACAATTTTACTCCCACCACGGACGCCACATAGAAGATCACGCCCAGCACCAGCATGATCGCGCCCATGCCCGGAATAGCGTGCGCCAACGCCTCCACCACCGATCGCATTTGTGGAATCACCGAGAACAACCGGAAGAGTCGTAAAACTCGCAACGCCCGCAGCACAGTGAAGGCGCCAGCCGCCGGGATTAGCGAGGCGGTCACCACGATAAAATCAAACCAATTCCAACCCGAACGAAAAAAGCTGAACCGTTGGACATAAAGCTTGAGCCCGATCTCGACCACAAACACCCCGATGATGATCTGGTCCGCCAGTTCAAGGCCGTGAAGGATCGATGGCGGCAACTCATAGGTCATCGCGCCCAGAATCGCGGCATTGACCAAGATCAACACGGTGATGATGTTGCGAAATAGGACGCCGTCGAGGAACTGCGCCAAAGCGCCTGTCGAATGCTCCGCCCGAACATCACTCATTGGTCCTGCCTTCTCTCACCCCGAACGGGCGCGGTTATCCATCTGCAAGCGTGGCCATTTTGGGGACATCAACGCCCGCCCTCGCCGTCATCATCCTCACCCAGCACCAGGCGTGCGCGCCGGAACACGGTATCTTCGGGCTTATGATGCGCCACTTTGGGCGGGGTGAACACCTCTGCGCCATCATCCATGTAGATGGTGGTTGAGGGGAAAGCGAAACCGGTCCCCGCTTCCTCGACGATCCCCTTGATTGCAAAGGCCAGTTCTTCCTTGATCCGCAGCCACTCCCCCCAATCGGTGGTCAAGGTGAAGCAATAGAGGAAAAAGTCGATTGAGGATGGCCCGAAACTGTCCACCCTCATAAATGTGGAAACCTCCGGCGGTTTAGCAAACTCAGGATGATTAAGTATCCAGTCGAGCACCTTGTCACGGATGAAAGCCAGCTGCCTGGTGTTGGTCTTGTACTCCACCCCGATAATCCATTTGATCCGGCGGTGGGTCATGCGTGAGAAATTCGTCACCGGCTGATCGGCCAACTGGGCGTTGGGCACATAGACCGGCCCCTTGTCGAACCGGCACACCAGAGTTGAGCGAAAATTGATCTGCTCTACCGTACCCTCGACCACGCCTTCCACCTTGATCCACTCCCCCGGCACAAAGCGCTTCTCGGTGAGAATCAAAATGCCCGCGATGAGATTCCTGAATAGGTTCTGGGCGCCAAGACCCACCGCAACCCCCAGAAGACCCAGACCGCCGATAACCGGTGCTACGGGAATCCCCCAAGTCTGCAGGATCGAGGCGAAACCGATAATGATGAACAGGATGCGAAGGGCCTTAACCAGCCATTCGACCATCACTGGATTGAGCGAGCGGCGTAGTGGCCCGACCAGATGCGCCACTGGGTCCACTGCGTTATGCAACGCCCAAAACAGCGCGAAAATTATAGCTGTCGCAACGACATTATCGCCGGCCACCACCGCGCCGGGATCGCGGAGTCCAAGCAGGGACACTGCGATGTATATCCCGACAATCACTGGAAGAGTTTTAATCGGTCCCGCCAGCGCGTCGAGCAGCTTATCGTCAATCTCGGTCTCGGTCCGCTCCACCCTAGCTCTGAACCATCTGATAACCAGAGTCGAGAACAGATCACGAAAGATGATGGAAACCACCAGAACGCCGATGGCGCTGAGTCCTGCTCCCATGTTGAAGCCCAGAAAACTGGCGCCCCAAACCTGCTCCACGATTACCCAGAAATCCTTCGCATGGGTTTGCAACTGGTTCATCACGTTTGAGGCGCTCATCAGAGACGCTCCTTGATAACGTCAAAGTCGATGTCGGTGAATTTTTCCTGAAAATAGCCCACTTCCCAGGCCGATTTCGCCATAAAAACCGGATCACCATCAATATCTTCAGCAATGGCGGTCCTATGTCGGTCGATAAAAGCCTGAATGTCTGCATCCAGACCCGAAATCCAGCGTGCAGCACCATAGGGACTGATCTCAAACTCTACTTCAATACCGTATTCATCGACCATGCGCTGAACCATCACATCAATCTGTAGCGCACCTACCGCTCCGACGATGAACTCCCCACCCGCCTGTAGGCGGAAGAGTTGAGTGACTCCTTCCTCAGCCAGCGACTTCAGCGCCCTTTTAAGATGTTTGGCCTTGAGCGGATCCTTCAGGCGCGCTCGACGCAGTATCTCGGGAGCAAAGTTGGGAATGCCCGCCACCCTCCATGCGCCACTTTCCGAGAGAGTATTTCCCACTCGTAAAATGCCGTGATTGGGCACGCCTATCACATCGCCTGCAAAGGCTTCATCGGCGATTTCTCGATCAGAGGCGAAAAACAGGATGGGGTTGTGCACCGAAATGATCTTGCCTGCTTCGGTTCTGAGCCTCATCCCTCGCTTGAACCGCCCCGAACTTAGACGCACAAAAGCCACCCGATCACGATGATTGGGATCCATATTCGCCTGCATTTTAAACACAAAGCCGGTCACTTCCTTATCGCCAGGCTCCAGGGTGTCACGCGGGCCCTTGGCTACAGGCTGGCTCTGTGGATCAGGTGCATAGTCGGCCAGCGCGTTGAGCAGTTCATACACGCCAAACCGGCGCAGGGCCGATCCAAAATAGACCGGGCTGAGATGGCCTTCCTCGAAACTCTGGCGATTGAACCCGGGTAAAAGTTCGCGAGCCACTTCCACGCCCTCGGTCACTTCGGCTACCTCTTCCTCGCTTAGCACGGCAGCGATAGCGTCGCCTTTCAGGCTCACGCGCCCAGACCCGGTTACCCCGGTGTCGTCAGGGTGTTTGTAAAGTACAAATTCATTGGTTCTGAAATCGGCCACACCCCTGAAACGGTTGCCCGACCCGCACGGCCATTGCATTGGTGCGACATCAAGCGCCAACTTTTCCTGGATATCATCAAGCAGTTCGGACGGCTCCATCGCTTCACGGTCGAACTTGTTGATGAAAGTGATGATGGGAATGTCGCGTAGACGGCAGATTTCCACAAGTTTGAGGGTGCGTGGTTCCACGCCCCTGGCCGCATCCAGCACCATAATCGCACAGTCCGCAGCCGTCAGCGTTCGATAGGTGTCTTCGGAGAAATCCTCATGGCCGGGCGTATCAAGCAGATTGAACAGAAGATTACGATACCCATAGGTCATGACCGAGGCGGACACAGAAATCCCGCGCTCACGTTCGATCTTCATCCAGTCAGACCGGGCTCGTCGGTTCTTCCCTCGGGCACGCACCCTTCCTGCCAGGTGGATAGCGCCCGCTTCCAGAAGCAGCGTTTCGGTGAGCGTGGTCTTTCCAGCGTCAGGGTGGGAGATAATGGCATAAGTGCGCCGGCGCGCCCATTGCGCACCATCAGCGGCGGTGGTCATCGGCAAATCCTGCAATAAATACGTGGTAGCGAGGTAGCCGAGCCGCCCTCCACAAGCAAGACGGGGCGCACCCGGCCTTGCAGGCATCCGGCCACCTAGGCCTCGAAATCACTTCATTCACCGCCTTGCCCTGTCCCAGACATAGGTAAGGTGACAGATCAATCTCAAAATCTCTCAAGCGGTTCGTTCAGAAAGTGCCGCCCTTTCACATCGTCAATCTCCACCAGCCACAGGTCTGGATCGTCTCCCATGCGCTGAACGACATAGGCGGAAATGTCCTGTTCCGGCACAGGGGCGGCGCCCAAAGGCCGGATCCATACCCGCTCCCCCTCAAAATTATGCACCGAGGTGTAAATTTGGGCCATACAATCGGGTAGCAGGATTTTTAGTAGCACCACCCCTGCATCGGGATCGCCCTTGTGTTCAATATACACACTGGCGCCAGCACTCTCCGCTCGCCTCCGCAGGGCGTCCACCCAGAATCGTGCTCGTAGATTCTTCATCACCGTTTTCACTTGCAAGGATAACGGAAGCACGGTACGCGTTACTGCAGAACCAATGGTATACGTTGCACCTTGAAACGAGACCCCCGCGCCGCTGCGAAGTGCGATGCCCTGTATCTGTGGGAGGGATGTCGGTTTTCGTGACCCACGATGTTGTGGATCGGCCAGATGGCGGCGGCAATCACGGTACGAAGAGGAGATTGCCATGCCAAAAGGTTACCACCACCTGACCTATATTGACCGATGCCAAACAAAGGCGCTACTGGCAAGCGGGCTTTTGCAGGCAGCCATCGCGTGAACTCAGGGAGCCGCGGCCATCGTCAGGACCAAGCAGATCGGAGGGCGAAGGAGCATCGGCGGAAAGCCTCACAGGTTTTGAGGAAGATGACAGCTGGGTTGTGGGAGACGGTGCAGGCGAAGCTAGAGAAGGGATGGAGCCTGGAACAGATAGCCGGACAGTTTCGGATGAAGCCTCGCCCGATAGCAGTCGGCATCGGCAAGGGGCGCCGCGGGGCCGTTATCTCGTTGGTTGATCGCGCCTCGAAACCGGGGCTGTTGGCAAGGGTTAAACGCAAGACGGCTGAGGCGGTGGACAAAAGGATGGTCAGGCTGAGGTCTTCCATAAGGCACGCGCCTGCTCCTCTGGGCGGAAGCAATCAGGTGCAAATGGCGACTTAGCGTATAATTCCCCAAAAACCTCTACGGTGGGAGATCCCACGTATCTGCGATTGGCGCGACCGCTATCGGGGCGCGACGCCGTTGCTTTTTAAACCGGCAACGAAAGTCAGGGGCGTCGTGCGCCGTGACAGGATCAACAACACAAGCCTGCCAGCCTTCATAGCTCTCACAGGACAATTCGGCGGTTTGAGTAAACGTCAACAGACCTAGAGGCCAAACCGCGCCCAGATTGTGCGTATCTCCACCTGATCAAGCGCCGCGCCCATCAGACGACCCAGAAGGCCCTGTCGCGCTGGGGCGAAGGGCTTGATGCGAACCTCATCGCCATACCGCGCCTTGAGCACAGTCCGTACATTACCGGTAGCGTCCGCCAGACCGTTCTCAACCGCCTCGCTGCCGAGATAAATTGATCCGTCAAACAGTGCGGCGTCTTCGCTGAGCTTGTCGCCTCGCCGGTTCTTCACATGGGCGATGAACTGCTCATGCAGACCCTTGAGCAAACGTTCGGACACTGCGATCTGCGCCTCGGTCTCAGGACGAAAAGGGTCGGAGAAAGATTTGTTCTCACCTGCAGTGCGCACACGCCGCTCTACGCCGAGTTTTTCCAGCACTTCTTGAAATCCGAACCCGGCCATGATGACGCCGATGGAACCGATGATTGTGGCAGGATCCACAAAGATCTCGTCCCCCGCCACAGCGATCCAGTAACCGCCCGAGGCGGTCACGTCCTCACAGAACACCAGAACCGTCTTGTCCTTTTCCTCAGCCAGAGCGCGGATACGGTCATGGATCAGACGCGACTGCACCGGGCTTCCGCCAGGCGAGTTGACCGTCAGAGCGACCGCTGGCGCGCTGTTTATCGCAAAGGCTTTATCGAGCTGTTTCTCCACCCGCTGTAGGTTAAGTGTGTCCCCATTGCGCACACCAGCAGCGATCACGCCGTCCAGCCGCAGCACAGGGATAACCGGTTTGTCCCGCCCCAGAAGCGTGTTTACATACGTCTTTGTCGCCTTGAACACTGTTTGCACTCGTTCAAAAAATGACATGTTTATTCTCCAGTCGGATGGTGAACAGATGACCCCTCTAGACGCGGAGCGCAAGGCAGGCTTGCCCAGTGAGGATCGCCCGAGCCTGTGGGGTGAAGGCGCCGGAACTGTCAACATGCAGCACCAGCGCCGGTACAATCTGCAAGGGGCCTCGGGCGCTCTTGATCGCCTGCACCACTATGCGCTTGGCTGTATCTGCGGCGCGTGCTTGAATGGGCAAGATAGAAATCGCACCCGCCTTTGGGCTGAGCACCGCCAGCAAGTCATCGAGCCGGTCCGCACGCTGGATAACCGTAATCACTCCACCTGAACGCAAGCGCTGGAGCCCTGTATGCACCCAGGCGGCCAGACCCTCATCTGACAGCCACGCTGAGGTCTTGTCCGATCCGGGTGCGCGCAGAGCGGTGAAGTCATCAAAAAAAGGCGGATTGAAGAATACGGCATCAAGCTCCCGCAGTCCGGTCTGATCCAGAGCGTTCCCCTCAAGGATCTCAACCCGGTCGTGCATCCGGTTTGTCTGTACATTGGCTCGCGCCAGAGCCGCCACCGCCGCCTCGCGTTCCAGCCCGATCAGATGCGCCCGGGGATAGAGCACCGCTGCACTCAGCAGCGCTGCACCCGCCCCGCATCCAAACTCGGCAGCGGTCATGCCGGGTTTCAGCCTCAGCGCCGCCGCCAGCACGGCTGCATCCATACCGGCGCGATAGCCGGATTCGGGCTGGCGTAACCGAACCCGACCGCCCAGAAATGTGTCACCGGTCACTGTTCAATGTCTCCATCTGGCGCATTCTTGATCCCGACGCGCTGAAAGACTGACCTCCTCAGGTTCAATTTCGCCGGATCATGCGTGGCGAATACCTTAATCATGGCGGACCCTATCTCTCCAGCGACCGTGACTGACATGCGACGAGGTTCACACAGCGCCGCACACTTGCCGCTTCATGGGCCAGTACCTATTGTGCGGCGCACTGATTGAGAACATCAAGGGGCACGAGGTGAGCAGTCTTCCTCAAGCTGACATACAGGCCGACCCGGTCAACCCGGCAATTCGGCTGGCGAGCCTGGCCAGCGCCGATATGGCGTCTGTGGAAGCCATGATCGAAGACCGCATGGCCAGCGCCACGCAACTGATTCCAGAAACAGCCGCCTATCTGGTGGCCGCAGGCGGTAAGCGGATTCGCCCGCTGATCACCGTCGCTGCGGCCCGGACACTGGGCTATGAAGGTCACGCTCATATTGCGCTGGCCGCAGCTGTAGAGTTCATTCATTCCGCCACCCTGCTGCACGATGACGTGACCAACCAAAGCAGGTTGCGCCGGGGAAAGGGGCCCGCCAATGCAATCTGGGGCAACGCCCATTCCGTACTTGTGGGCGACTTTCTGTTTGCGCGCGCTTTCATGCTGATGGTGGATGCAGGCTCCATGGACGCCCTGCACGTGCTCAGTCGCACCGCCGCCGTAATCGCCGAGGGTGAAGTGCGCCAGCTGGCCGCCATGCGCAACATCGCGATCACACGTGCGGAATATATGAGCATTATTGACGCCAAGACCGCAGCGCTCTTCTCGGCCGCCGCCCATGTCAGCCCAATCCTTAATGGATCCTGTAAGACCGTGGAAGCCGCGCTGGAAACCCACGGCCGGGAACTGGGACTGGCGTTCCAGCTGGTGGATGACGTGCTTGATTATGGCGGTCTGACCACCGATCTGGGCAAGAACACCGGCGATGATTTCCGGGAGGGCAAGGTCACCTTGCCTGTGGTGCTGGCCGTGGAAGCGGCTGACGATACTGAGCGCGCCTTCTGGAACCGGGTCATCGCCCGAGGCGAACAGACCAGTATCGACTTTGACCATGCCGTGACGCTTCTGAAAACACACGGCGCGCTGGATGCTACACTGCATGCGGCGCGCCATCATGCCGCCGCCGCGGTGAAAGCGCTGGATGCGGTTCCCCGCAATGAATGGTCAGAAGCACTGGCCGCCTTGGCCGAGTTCATGGTCGAGCGCGCCTACTGAGTTTCAGGGAAGGCTATCAGCCGTTCCTTCTTTTCCCTTCTGCCTGGAGGACTGTCATGCGCATTTCCAGCCGGTTTGATTCTGGCAATATCATCGTCAAATCCATTGCAGATCCCGTCGATATCCGACTTCAGGTCGCCCAGGACAATGGTTCCGACTTTTTTCAGTGGTTCCATTTCCGCCTGTCCGGCGCGAAAAATACCCCGGTTCGCATGGTGATCGAGAATGCTGGCGCCGCCGCCTATCCTGACGGTTGGAAAGACTACAAGGCGGTAGCGTCCGAAGATCGCGAGAACTGGGGCCGGATCAAAACCGCCTATGAAAACGGGCGCCTCATCATGTCGCTGACTCCGACTGCGGACGCGGTCTGGATCGCGTACTTTACCCCCTATCCCATGGCCCGTCACGATGCGTTGATCGCCTCATGCCAGATCGATCCCCGTGTGCGACTGGATGTGATCGGCGAAACTCTGGATGGACGTGATATTGATCGTCTAGTCGCAGGCGAGCCGGGCTATGGCAAGAAAGTTCTGTGGATTATCGCCCGCCAACACCCCGGCGAAACCATGGCGGAATGGGCCGCGGAAGGACTTGTGGAACGTCTGTTGGACGATGACGACCCGGTCGCTCGGGATGTTCTGGACCGGGCGGTGTTTCACATCGTGCCCAACATGAACCCGGACGGTTCTTTCCGCGGCCATCTGCGCACCAACGCCAGGGGGATCAATCTCAACAGGGAATGGGATAAGGCCAGCGCCGAAAATAGCCCGGAAGTCAAAGCTGTGCTTGATGCGATGGACAGCACCGGCGTGGACCTGTTTCTGGACATGCATGGCGATGAAAGCCTGCCCTACAATTTCATCGCCGGGGCCGAAGGCGTTCCGGGCTGGACCGAAGCCGATCAGCTCATGCTGGACGGTTACAAGACCGAACTCAGGCGATTCAATCCCGATTTCCAGACCCAGCACGGCTATCAGGTGGATGCGCCAGGTACAGCAGACCTGTCCATCGCCACCCACTGGATGCGTCACGCATTCGGCTGTCTGGCCATGACCCTAGAAATGCCCTTCAAGGACAGCGCCATCACGCCCGACGCAGATTTCGGCTGGTCAGCGGGACGTTCCATGAAACTCGGCGCCAGCCAGCTCGACGCCATCCGGGCCGTGCTTGATCGGCTCTAGACCGGCCGCCGCCCCGTCCAGACGTGCAAAATGGTCAGGATTACAGTCCAGACTGCAAATACAACCGGCACAGCGCCATCCGGTCCCTGGGCGGCGGCCAGTCCGGTCAGAACAATCAGACCGGTCACCCCCCCATAACCCAGCGCGACAGTGCGATGACTCCAGCCTGAATCGATCAGGCGTTGATAGGCATGCTCACGATGAGCGCCGAGAGAAAAACGTCCGTGGCGCGCCCGACGCAACAGCGTGAGCAGCACATCAACCACAAACACCAGCACGAAAAGAACCGCCAGCCAGAGCGAGCCGGAAAACCCTTTCCCGGCCATGCAGAGCGCCCCGCCGGCATAAAGCGCGCCAGCGGAAAGCGCACCCACATCCCCAGCAAACACTTTTGCTGGCGGCCAGTTCAGCACCAGAAAACCTGTAAGCCCCGCCATTAATATGGCTCCACTCACGCTCGCCGCCGTTGAACCCGCCACCAGCCCCGCCAGCATCAGTCCCAACCCCGCAGGGATCATCACGCTGGCCAGAATGCCGTCCGATCCATCCATGAAATTGGCGGCATTGACCACAACAAACACAAACAGGATCGCACCCGACATCCCCGCCCAAATTGGCAGGGTCATGCCCAGGTCATAGGTCACCCCCAGCCAGGTCACCGGACCGGTCACCCATGCCAAGCCTGCGCACAGCGCCAGAAAAGCAATAAATTTCAAGCGTTCATCAAGATCGAACAGGTCATCGGCCAGTCCCGTCATGCCAAACAGCGCCGTCACCAGCATCACGCCGGACAGCTCGGGCGCACC
>RKRX01000076.1 GCA_007571185.1 Oceanicaulis sp. | reverse complement strand
GTAATTTGTTGCAGCGCATTACAAGATTCGGTTATTAGAGCGTCCTGCGTGTGAATCAGGTATTGCAGAATTGGTCTCAAAAGACATGTAAACCGTCAGATTTAAGCGGATGATTTTGCTGGAATAACATATTATACAGTGGAAAATATCAGATTAAGTGTTTGATTTTTTAGGTAGTTATAGCTCAAGAAAAACGGGTGTGTGAAAAATTCATTGTGCACTGCAAAAAAACTATTGACCTCAGGGTAACCCCCCACCATGTTTGTTGCACCTGCTAACAACAGAAACGTACGGAGACCTTACATGGCGAACGCGACCCGGAAGCCGAGCGAGTCCGAGACGGTGGAGAAACCGGCTCAACCCCTCAGAGGGGCGGCGAAAGCCTCGACCAGCCAAGGCGTCGGAAAGGCTGCAAACGCTTCTGCCAAGCCTCTTAACCCCGCGCCGCCGCGCAAACACTCAGGAGACAAAACCATGAGCACTGCCAAACAGACCCTCGAGACCATGACTGCAGCTTCCAACGAAGCCATCAAAGACGGTTTTGAGAAATCCATGAACGCTATGAACGATTTGTCCGCGTTCCAGAAAGATACCGTGGATGCCGTGATCGCATCTTCCACCACCGCCGCCAAGTCCCTTGAGGGGTTGAACGCTGCGACTCTGGCTTTCGCCAGAAAATCCATGGAAGACGGTGTAGCCGTTGCCAAGTCCATGGCCGCCGCCAAATCGGTTCAGGAACTGATCGAGATTCAGTCCAGCTACACCAAAGCATCCCTGGATGCTCTCCTGGCTGAAGTGAATAAGAACTCCGACCTGATGTCGGTTATGCTCAAGGACAGTGTCAAGCCGTTGAACGAGCGTTTTTCCGCAGCGGTCGAACTGATGCAGTCCCAGCGCTAAGCCTGGATCCGTAAAATTGCCCGGGCGAGATCTATAATGCGCCTGGGTTTATTGTTTCTCCCCGACTGGCCCGGCGCTCTGCGTCGGGCCATTTTTTGATGTGAACGCCTGGTTTTCCACGCTGAACCGGGATGAAGTTCAGTTGTGGGGTTTCTCAGTCACAGCCAGTTGCTTATCTTGACCTGCAGGCCCGCTAAGAGCTCAATTGCAGATGTTAAAAGACAGATAGAGTTTGGCAAAGGTTCTGGCAGATATCGGAGAGGTGATGACTGAAACTGAAAAACCCGACCTGACCGGTCAGGTCGCCGGAGTAACGGTAAAGGTGATGCTAAAACCGCGTGCCCGGACGAAGCGTCCGCCGATGTACAAGGTTCTGCTTTTGAACGATGATTACACTCCGATGGAGTTTGTCATTGAGATTCTGATTGATGTCTTTCACAAAAGTCAGGAAGAAGCAACTCGGATCGTATCCCATGTGCACCAGCGAGGGGTAGGGGTGTGTGGCGTGTTTACTCATGAAGTGGCCGAAACCAAGGTCGCTCAGGTCATGGGCGCGGCGCGGCGCGCCGAGCACCCGTTAAAGTGCACCCTGGAAAAGGAATAATCGTTTGCCTTCACTCTCACCTGCTCTTGAACGTTGTCTTCATCGTGCCCTTACGGCTGCGACCGAACGCAAGCATGAGTACGTCACGCTGGAGCATCTGCTTCTGTCACTGTGCGAGGATGACGCTGCCGCCGACGTTATGCGCGCGTGTGATGTGGATGTGGATGAGCTTCGTGACACGCTGAACGTATACATGGATGAAGGTCTGGCTGGCCTCTTAGTTGATAATGGCAAGGATGCCGAACCCACCGCCGGCTTCCGGCGTGTGATCCAGCGCGCCCTGATCCATGTGCAGAATTCCGGTAATGACGAGGTTACCGGGGCCAATGTACTGGTGGCGTTGTTTTCTGAGCGCGAAAGTCCTGCCGCCTATTTCCTCGCTGAACGGGATATGACCCGCTACGACGCTGTCAATTACATCTCCCACGGTATTTCCCGGAATCTGGATCCGGCGTACCGGCATCCACAGCATGAAGTCAAAGAGGAACCTTCTAAGTCACAGAAATCCCGACGCAAAAAGGGTGATGTGCTCTCGGTCTATTGTGTGAATCTCAACGAGAAAGCGCTGGGAGGGGATGTAGATCCACTGATTGGTCGCGAGCATGAGGTGGAACGTTGCATTCAGGTGCTCTGCCGTCGACGCAAGAACAACCCGCTCTTGGTGGGTGATCCAGGTGTAGGCAAGACGGCTATTGCAGAGGGCCTGGCGCACAGGATTGTTAAAAATGAGGCGCCCGAAGTATTGGCCGAAACCACGATATACTCGCTGGATATGGGGGTGCTGCTGGCAGGTTCCCGTTATCGCGGCGATTTCGAAGAGCGGGTCAAACATGTAGTCAAGGCGCTTGAATCGCACCCGAATGCCGTACTGTTCATTGATGAAATTCACACCGTGATCGGGGCAGGCGCCACGTCGGGCGGGGCGATGGATGCCTCCAACCTGTTAAAGCCTGCGCTTGAGCAAGGTGGTCTGCGTTGCATGGGTTCGACCACTTACAGGGAATATCGCCAGCACTTTGAAAAAGATCGCGCTCTGGCGCGCCGGTTTCAGAAAATTGACGTGACAGAACCCTCCGTGCCTGTCGCCATCAAGATACTCAATGGTCTCAAACCATATTTTGAAGATTTCCATGATATTCGCTTTACCGCTGATGCGTTGAAATCGGCTGTACAACTGTCAGCGAGTCATATCAGAGACCGCAAGCTGCCCGATAAGGCCATTGATGTGATTGATGAAGCCGGGGCGGCCATGCGCCTTGTCCCCGGTTCCCGACGCAAGAAGACCATTGGCGTGAGGGAAATCGAGTCTGTCGTAGCCAAAATCGCGCGCATTCCTCCGAAATTGGTGTCAAGGTCCGACGAGGTGGTGCTGCGGGATCTGGAGACCAATCTCAAGCGTGTGGTCTTTGGTCAGGATCCCGCCATCGAACAGCTCGCCGGCGCCATCAAGCTGGCGCGAGCGGGTTTACGCGAACCAGACAAGCCTGTCGGTTCCTATCTATTCTCTGGTCCGACCGGGGTGGGTAAGACCGAAGTGGCCAAACAACTGGCCGACACGCTGGGCGTGCAGATGCTGCGCTTTGACATGTCCGAATACATGGAGCGCCATACGGTGAGTCGTCTTCTGGGCGCGCCTCCGGGCTATGTGGGTCATGATCAGGGCGGCCAGCTGACCGATGCTGTCGATCAGCATCCGCATTCGGTGTTGCTGCTTGATGAGATTGAGAAAGCTCATCGCGGCATTTTCAATATTCTCCTGCAGGTGATGGATGGCGGCCAGTTGACCGATGCCAATGGCAAGACGGTCGATTGCCGGAACATCATCCTGATCATGACTTCCAACGCCGGTGCGACAGATGCGGCCAAGGCTGCTATCGGCTTTGGCCGCAGCAAGCGCGATGGTGAGAGCCAGACTGCAATCAAGCGCTTATTCACACCCGAGTTCCGCAACCGTCTGGATGCAATCATTCCGTTCTCGGGTTTGAAGCCCGATGTGATTGGTCGCGTGGTTGAGAAATTCATCTTGCAGCTTGAGGGACAACTCGCTGATCGAAACATCATTTTCGAGCTTGCCGATGCGGCCAGGGATTGGTTGGGTAAATGCGGTTATGATGAGAAGTTCGGCGCCCGTCCGCTGGGCCGAGTCATCCAGGAGCACATCAAGAAACCGCTGGCGGAGGAGATTCTGTTCGGCCAACTTAGGAAGGGCGGTATCGTGAAAGTTGACGTAGATGCCGCTGACACCGGGCGTCTGGACTTGGAAATCATTCCCGGAGACCGTTTTGGAAGTAAGACGTCCAGAAAGTTTAACAAAAAAGTCTTGCCTGGTTGAGAGCGTTGAGTTGGAGATTATCGGGTTCAAGTGGCGAGCGGCCACGTCAGGGGCTATAGCGCACGTCCTCATAGTGCGAACACGCCCATGACGGGGACATGGTCCGAGGCTTTTTTCTCGCCGCGCACCGCCTTGTGAATCTCCACTTTTTCCAACCGGTCAGCGGCCTGCGAGCTCAACAGAAGATGGTCGATGCGGATGCCATGGTTCTTAGGCCATGCGCCAGCTTGGTAGTCCCAAAATGTATACTGGTGAGCGCGCCCGCCGACTTGCATGAAGGCTTCCGAGTAGCCTGACCACAATATTTCGGCGAAAGCATCCCGGCTTTCGGGGCGGATCAGCGCATCACCCTGCCATTCGGCGGCGTCATGCACGTCGCTGTCACGCGGGATGAGATTGTAATCCCCTCCCAGAATCACAGGTTCCTCAAAAACCAGCAGATTGGCGGCATGGGTTTTGAGCCGCTGCATCCAGGCCAGCTTGTAATTATACTTGGGTCCAGGAGCGGGATTGCCATTGGGCAGATAGATTGAAGCTACGCGCACCGGACCACTGTCTGCGCTGATTACAACCTCAATATAGCGCGACTGTTCGTCTTCGCAGTCACCGGGCAAGGCGCGGTGGCTGACATCCTCAACCGGATATTTGGAGAGCAGTGCGACGCCATTATAGCCCTTTTGCCCGACCGTTTCGACATTATAGCCTAGGGCTTCAACCTCCAGCCGGGGGAAGTCCTCATCCACCGTCTTGATCTCTTGCAGGCAAACCACATCGGGTTGGGCTTGGATCAACCAGTCCAGTACATTGGGCAGGCGCGCTCTGATCGAGTTCACATTCCATGTGGCGATGGACAAGGTCATGAAGCGGTCCTTAGCAAGCGGATGTGTCCGATCTGTCCGGTTCAGATCGAAAAACTGGCGCCGCAACCGCAAGCCGCAGAGGCATTGGGATTGCGTATCTGGAAGCTAGCGCCGATCAGGTCGTCCACATAATCAATGACGGAGTCACGGAGAAATTGCACACTCATTGGGTCGACAAGCACAGTTGCACGACCATTTTCCACACGCAGGTCGTCATCTCTGGCATCGTTGACAAGGCCGTATTTGTACGAGAAACCTGAACAACCGCCACCCTCCACGGACACGCGCAGATACTTGGCGCCCTCAGCCTTCATGATCAACCTGATCTGGGCGGCCGCAGAGTCAGACAGGTTGATATTGGCGGTATCCAAAGCGGTGCTCATGCTAGTATGGACCTTTCTGCGCCTGGCGTCCGGCTTGCGCCTGAGTATATGGATATTCCGTCCGCCTGTGCAATGGAGATGAAGATGGTCCCGATGCGCGCGCCTTACGCCTGTGATCCGGCCCAAAGCCGAGGTCGTTATTATCCCCAGCCGGGGAGCGTCTTGCGTACGCCGTTCGAGCGTGATCGTGATCGCATAATTCATTCCAGCGCTTTCCGACGTTTGAAAGGAAAGACACAGGTTTTCGTGGCGCACGAAGGTGACGCCTATCGTACTCGCCTGACTCATTCTCTGGAAGTGGCGCAGATTGCTCGGACTCTGGCGCGCGCGCTGAATGTTGATGAGGATCTGGCGGAAGCCAGCGCGCTGGCGCACGACCTTGGCCACCCGCCTTTTGGACATTCGGGCGAAGATGCACTCTCAGAAGCCATGGAAAACTTTGGTGGATTCGACCATAATGCCCAAACCTTGCGTGTGATAACCAGGCTCGAGACTCGCTACCCTGAATTTAAAGGGCTCAATCTGACCTGGGAAACTCTGGAGAGCGTGGTCAAGCACAACGGTCCACTGATGCGCGTTGATGATGACCCCTCGGTTTTACCCTGGGGTTTTCGAGCCTATGAGGACTGGCGAGCGTTGGAACTGCACACCTATTCAAGCGTCGAGGGCCAGATTGCAGCTCTTTCCGATGATATCGCCTACAACAATCACGATATTGATGACGGCCTGCGCTCGGGCATCCTGCAACTTGATCATTTGATGGATCTGCCGCTGGTGGGGCAAGTGTTCCGGCAGTGCCGCGAATGTTATCCAGACATCAGCGAAAACATCCTCATCCATGAGGCCGTGCGAGAAATGATCGGGCTGATGGTGACTGATGTGCTCGAAGAGTCCCGCCGCCGCCTGGACAGAATCCGTGCGGACAACGCGGATACAGTGCGAGCGTTGGATATGCCTGTGATCGCCTTTTCAGACGCCATGACCGAGAACCTTACCGCTGTGCGGCGTTTCCTTTACACGAACATGTATCTGCACTATAAAGTCAAACGTATGAAAGAGAAAGGGAAAATGGTGATCAGGGATCTCTTTGCCGCTTTCCTTTCAGACCCCATGCTGTTGCCCGCAAATCTGCAACAAGATGGCACCCGGAGCGGCGCCGTCGCGCGGGTGGTCTGTGATTATATCGCAGGCATGACCGATTGTTTTGCCGTGGAAGAGCATCGCAAGTTGTTTGGTGTTGATAGTTGGTTCTGAGCCGGTGCGCTGTTGCGGACATGCCTGTTTTTCAAGAGCGATACGGTGTAAAGTCCCCTGTTGGTATAGTATGACGCACAGCCCGCCGAATCAGAGCGGCGCAAATCCGTACGGTAAAGACGATGACCGATGATGATACCCGTTATGGCGCCTACACGCCGCCACCGGATGAGTGCGACACCTTCGATATCCGGACGGACGAGCAGGACCGCCGGGGCTGGTGGTTTCTGGGCGCGTCTGTCATGGTGTCTCTGGCCTTTGTGGTGGTGGTCTACAACACCTTCCAGTTGGGGGTGCGTGAACGTGGGCGGAGCCCGATCATCACCGCTGACGCTCACCCCTATCGCGTCGTGCCTGAAGATCCCGGCGGCTATGAAGCGCCCGATCAGGACTTGTCCGCCTATCAGTTGCGGGAAGGTGCAGATGTGCAGGATGAAATGCTTATACCGGCACGCGACGTGCGCGAAGAGCCGGTAACGCCCGAACCGGTGGAGAGTCTGCCGGTTCCACAGCCGCAGGAGACCGCCGGCGCTGATGAACCGGACTCGCTGGTGAACGATCCTGAACCTGTCCAACCCAAATCCGAGGCTCAGCCTGCGTCTCGTCCACCGCAACCGGAGCACTCAGGACCTGTGCAGCTGCAACCTCCTGTGCAATCAGAACTATCTGGTCGTTTGCCTGTCGAAGCACACGGTGTCTATGTGGCGCAGATCGGCGCCTTCCGTTCACGTAAGGATGCCGAAGCTGGATGGGAGGCGTTTGTGACGCGTTTCCCGGATATGGCTGCCGGTCGCGTCTCAGACATTCAACCTGCTGATCTGGGTGATCGCGGGATGTTTCATCGTTTACGGGCGGGCGCCTTCGTCAGCCATCAGGAAGCCTTGGCCTTCTGCACAGCACTTGAATCGCAAGGTCAGGATTGTCTGGTTGTGAGTCGATGAGTGTAACAGCGACGCTTTTCCGTTTTGACGGACTGTTGATGATTGATGATCTGGCGCGTTGCATGTCCAACGTTCTGGATACGCGCACTGCACCGGCGCGTCTGAATGTCCTGTTGTAGACAGGGGGCGCACCGCTGAAACCATGAGTGATTTATTTGACGATCCTAGAGATGGTGAAAAGTTCACTGCCGCCCGGAATGCCGATGCAGCGGAAGCACTGATTGTAGATCTTGGCGGTTGGGAAGGTCCTCTGCACCTGCTTCTCGCACTGGTGCGGAAGAACAAGGTGGACCTGGCCATGATGCCCATGGCTGACTTGGCTGACCAATACCTGGTTTTCATCCATGAAGCACGCAGCCAGCGCCTCGACATTGCCGCAGAATATCTGGTGATGGCGGCCTGGCTCACCTATCTCAAAACGCGCCTCCTGTTGCCCGGGTCACTGTCCGAAGAGGACGGTCCCGAGCCCGAAGACATGGCGGCCGCTCTGGCCTTTCGACTCAAGCGTCTGGACGCCATGCGAGCAGCGGCGGATGCGCTGATGGCCCGGGCTGTGTGCGGACGCGATGTGTTCACTCGTGGAAGACCTGAAGGCGTGCGCTCGGTTCGCACCCCGGTTTATGAAGCTGAGCTTCATGATCTTCTGAAGGCGTACGCTGTCCGGCGTGAACGCCGGGCTTTCACCACGTACCAACCCGGATCGTCCAATGTTTACGGGTTGGAAAAGGCGCGCCTCCGGCTGACCGCCATCACCCGGCGTCTGACAGGATGGGAGCGATTAGACCGGCTTCTGCCCAGCGAAGAAGAATTGGGTCATGATGCGCCTGGCACGGATTCTGTGCTGGCCTCCTCGCTGGTGGCGGCGCTTGAGATCACCAGGAATGGCGAGGTGCATATCCGCCAGGACGAGACCTATGGCCCGATCTGGTTACGCAAGACGTCCGGCGCGGATGAAGAAGGAGGATGAGGCATGAGTTCCGCTCCTGAAGATAACGATCTGATTTCTCGGGCTATCAAGGCTTTGCGCGCGCAGGCCGCCGCTTCGTCCCCCGAAAATCACGACCTGTCGGGCGGCCAGTCCGCCCCCGATAATGACGCCAATTCTATCCGCATAGTAGAGGCGCTGTTGTTCGCTGCGTCTGAACCGCTGGATCTGGATACCTTGCGGTCGCGTCTGCCTGAAGGCAGCGACGTACGCGGCCTCATCAATACGGTTCGGGACAGATACGCCAACGCCGGGGTGAACCTTGTGGAGGTAGGCGGGCGGTGGCGCTTTCAGACAGCTGAAGATATGGGCTGGCTCTTGCGCACAGAGTACAAAGAGCCGCGCAAGCTGTCACAGGCCGCGCTCGAAACTTTGGCCATCATCGCCTATCATCAGCCAGTGACGCGCGCCGAGATTGAAGAAATCCGTGGTGTGGCTGTGTCCAGGGGCGTGCTGGACCCGTTGCTGGACCTGAAATGGATACGCTTGCGTGGTCGTCGCAGGATGCCGGGGCGCCCCATTACCTATGGAATAACGGACACGTTCATGGATTATTTTGGCCTCGCCAACCTGTCAGATCTTCCCGGAGTGTCGGATCTAAAGGCGGCGGGGTTGTTGTCCGGTCGCTTGCCGCCGGATTTTACCATCCGCGTGCCGGGGCGCATTCGGCTGGAAGAAGAGGAGGATTTGTTCACCGAAGATGAAGCTCCCCGGTTTCACACGGACTTTCTGGAAGGCGAGAACCCCGATACCTAGATCAGATGGCGGCGAAAAATGGTTTCCTGGGCTCAGGCGGCCCTGGTGGTTGGACCCCGGAGAGAATATCTTCTAGAGGAGAGACAGGGCGGGCGCATCCGGGCGCGTTTGCCGTCGGTTGAAGGAGAGCGTCACATGGGTATGCATTGGACGGGTATTCTGATCGTTGTGGTCCTTCTGGTACTGCTGTTTGGCGGTCGCGGCAAAATTTCCGCCCTGATGGGGGATATGGCCAAGGGTATGACTGCTTTTCGCAAGGGTCTCAGGGATGACAACGAAGACAAGCCGGACGGTACAGCCAAAACGTTGAACACGGGAGCTGCCGAGCCGACATCGACTGAACGAGAGGATAAACGCTCGGGGAGTTGACCCTTATGAATCCCGGTTTCGGTTTCCAGGAACTTTTGGTTCTAGTTGTGATTGCTCTGGTGGTGGTGGGCCCGCGTGAACTGCCCCTCATGGTGCGCCGGGTGGGCCAGGTCATGGGCCAGGTCCGCGCCACTGCGCGGGAGTTTCAACGTAGCTTTGATGAGCTGGGCCGAGAGGCCGAGCTCGCCGAGTTGCGTGAGGAAGTCAAAGCTCTCAAGCAGGCCAACCCGGTCAACGAGATCCGGCGCGAGTTCCGTGATGCCCGTACAGACATGATACGCGTTGCCGAAGACCGACCGCATCCGCGCGGTTTGTCCGGTGACTCCCGGTTTATGGCGAACCCGATTCCACAGGAGGGTGCGACCCTGACTTCGGAGCGTGTTGCGGCCGCTTCTGAAGACAGCAAAACCGGAGAGGGTTGATGGGCGCCCTCCCGATTGAGCATGACGACGAGGTTGAAGCCTCACGCGCACCGCTCATGGCGCATCTGGCAGAGTTGCGGAACCGGTTGATTTGGTCGCTTGGCGCTGTGGCTTTGGGTTTTGTGATCTGTTTTGGTTTCGCCGAATGGATTTACAATGTGCTTCTAGCGCCATTCGTGAACGCTGCCCGACAGGTCCGCGGCGATGCGCTGGCTTTGCAGCTGATTTTCACCGCCCCGCTGGAGTTTTTTTTCGTCAAGCTCAGGCTGGCGCTATTCGGCGCTATTATTCTGGCTTTCCCAGTGATTGCCTATCAGGTCTGGGCTTTCATCCGTCCGGGGTTGTACAAGAATGAACGTTTGGCCTTGGCGCCGTTCCTGTTGGCGGCGCCAGCTTTGTTCGTGACGGGGATGGCCTTTGTCTATTACGTCATCCTGCCCTTCGTGATGGGTTTCGCCTTGGGTCAGGAACAGGTTGGCGCAGAGGGTCAGCCTTCCATCCAGATGCTCACCCGGGTGTCGGAGTATCTCAACCTAGTCACCACATTGATCTTGGCCTTCGGAATCAGTTTCCAGTTGCCTGTTCTGTTGTCGCTTTTGGGTAAGGCTGGTATCCTGACCTCTCGCGATTTGATAAAGTTCTGGAAGTTTGCTCTGGTGGGCATTGCCGCTTTTGCGGCTTTCATTACTCCGCCGGATCCCATCAGCCAGCTGTTTCTGGGGGCTGCGATGTTCGGGCTGTACGGGTTGTCGATTCTTGCCGTGAAACTAGTGGAGCCCGGCAATGAAGATAAGGGCGAGCCTGTTTCATGAGTGGACGGGTGCTGTCGGTGAGCGTATCACCCGGGTTCATCCTTCCACTTTGCAGCCCGTTTGAGCCTCATCATGCATGATATCCGTTTGATCCGCGAAAAGCCGGCTGTGTTCGATATAGCCATGGCTCGGCGCGGCCTGGAGCCGCAGGCCCAGCGCTTGATTGCTCTGGATGCCCGTCGTCGCCAAGCTGTCTCGCGTCTTCAGGAGGCTGAAACCGAACGCAATGCCAGGTCCAGGGAAATAGGCAAGGCAAAGGTTCGGGGCGATGAGGGTCGCTTCAAGGCGCTGAGCGCCAAAATGGCGGCGCTGAAATCGGAAATGGAGCGCTTGACCGAGGAAGTGCGCACCGCTGAGGAAGTTCTCAACCAGCACCTGGCTGCATTGCCCAACTGTCCGGCCGATGACGTACCCAAGGGCGAAGATGAAAACGACAATGAAGAAATCCGGTGCTGGGGGGAGCCGCGCGAGTTTGATTTCAGGGCGGACGATCATGTCGCTGTGGGTGGGCGTCTGGGGTTGGATTTTGAACGCGCTGCTGCCCTCTCGGGCGCTCGCTTCGCTGTGCTGCAGGGCCTTCTGGCGCGGTTGGAACGGGCGCTGGGCCAGTTTATGCTGGACCTCCAGATCAATAAGCATGGGTATCGGGAGATTTCCGTGCCGTACCTGGTGCGTGATGAAGCGGTATTCGGCACAGGTCAGTTGCCCAAGTTTGCAGACGATCTTTTTCGCACCGGCGATGGTCGCTGGTTGATTCCCACTGCAGAAGTGCCGCTGACCAATCTGGTGCGCGATTTCATTCATGCCGAGGATAATTTCCCAGTTCGCATGACAGCGCTGACCGCGTGCTTCCGGTCCGAAGCAGGCGCCGCAGGCCGTGACACCCGGGGGCTGATCCGCATGCACCAGTTCCAGAAAGTGGAACTGGTCTCAATAACAACGCCGGATCAGTCCGAAGAAGAACTTGAGCGCATGACCCGGTGCGCCGAAGACGTGCTGCGCCGTCTGGAGCTGCCGTATCGTGTGATGAAGCTGTGCGCAGGCGATATGGGTTTTTCGGCTCGCCGCACCTATGATCTTGAGGTCTGGATGCCCGGCCAGAACACCTATCGCGAGATCAGCTCGTGTTCGACCTGCGGTGATTTCCAGGCGCGCCGCATGAACGCGCGCTATCGCAAGGGGGGGGGGAAGGCAATTGACTTCCTGCACACCTTGAATGGATCGGGCCTGGCTGTGGGCCGTGCGCTGGTCGCTATTCTTGAGAACCATCAGCAGATGGATGGCTCGGTCCGCGTCCCCGAGGCGCTGCGTCCCTATATGGGCGGTCATGGAGTGATTCAGCCGTGAGCGTGCCTAGAATTCTGCTGATCAATGATGATGGCATTCACGCGCCCGGGTTGAAGGTGCTTGAAGGGATAGTCGGCGCTTTGTCCGATGATGTTTGGGTGGTGGCGCCGGCGGAAGAACAGTCCGGTACGGGGCGGGCGGTGACGCTGAACGCACCGCTGCGGGTGCAGCAGTTCGGGGACAAGCGGTTCTCGGTTTCCGGCACGCCCACCGACTGTGTGCATATGGCGCTGGACGTTTTGATCCGAGATGGTCGGCCGGACCTGGTGCTTTCAGGGGTGAACTCAGGTCAGAACATCGCCGATGACATCACGGTTTCGGGCACTATCGCGGGAGCTATGCAGGGCGCCCAGATGGGAATTCGTTCGATTGCCTTTTCCCAAGCCTATGGCTTTGATGATGGAGCGGCGATTCGCTGGGAAACCGCTGCCGAGTATGGCCCGCGTGTGCTCGGGACTCTGCTGGAATCGCACTGGAGTGAAAACACTGTGCTCAACGTGAATTTCCCTGATCGCGCTCCCGATCAGGTGACGGGCAGTCTCTTATACCCATC
>RKRX01000124.1 GCA_007571185.1 Oceanicaulis sp. | reverse complement strand
GCCGCGCCACGCAGCCTGACGCAACTGGGTCTGGCGGCTTATGAACGAGAACGCCGCATCGCCGAGATTATCGGATTGTGTGCGATGGCTTTGGCGGGCGTGTTTCTCAGCGTCACCCTGGCGTTGACCATGGACACGCTGGAAGTCCAGCGCAAGGCTCTGGCCGTGAGGCGGGCTCTGGGCGCTCGGCCTGTGGCGCTGGCGCGCCGCGCCATGCGCCCCGCCATATGGGCGGCGCTCGGCGGCGGCGGCGGTGCGGTCATGCTCAGCATTATTCTGGAACCGTTCTGGAGAAACTGGTCGGGGCTGGCGGCGTGGCAATGGGATATGACGGTTCAATCCGGGCTGGCGGCGTTGGTTATCAGCTTTACACCCATGATCACCGTGTTCGTCATTGGCGTGATTCTGATCGGCGCCATAAGCCCGGCCCGGCTTATCCGTGACTGAACCCGATACTTGACCTGAAAAAGTGGAAAATCTTTTGACACGCTTGTGAATGCAGGCTACGCTGCCGGGCGAGTGGAGGGCTCTAACGACACCACGGAGATTAAAGCTATGATCAAATCGTTCAGTGTTTTCATTCCTGTTTTCACCCTGTACTGTGCGGCATGTTCGGGAAGCTCGGTTGATGCTTCGCAAGCGGGCGTCACAGACGAACTGTCTGCCGACGTGCAGGCTCGACTCGATCAGCTGCCTGCGGACGTACGGGCTCAGATTGACAGTGTGTTGACTCAGTTTAAAACTATGTTCGGCCCGCTTGATCGCGATAATGATGGCGCCATATCGCGGGATGAATTGTCTGCCATGAGTAACTTGAGAGTTTCGGATCCCCGGACCGGCGAACGCCTTAAGGGTGAGGCCGCGATTCAATCTTGGATGGATAGGTTTGACATCGATTCTGATGGCAAAGTTGAATACCCAGCAGAAATGACCAGCGCGATTGTGTATGAACTGTTGAAACAGCGGGGTCAGCTGACGGAACAGCAGAAAGCAGAGCAGTGACAAGCCTGTATTGAGTTTTCCGGCGCAAGATAGACTTGACGGTTGGGTTTTGCGCGCAACCAAACCTGCTATTCAGGCGTTGACAGTTTCCCCGTGTTCCAGTTGCACCTGTCGCGGTGCCTTGCGGGCGAGGTCTGTGTCATGGGCGACGAGGATCACAGTCGGTGCCTGCGGCGTGCATGTTTTTAATCAGTTCAAACACGATGTTCGCGGACTCGACATCTTAAAGTCTTATTCGACTCGGCCGATTGCGGTAACGATGATGCCATATCGCGGGATGAGTTTTCTGTTGTGGCTGACATAACAATTTTTGACCCCCGGACCGGTGAACGCCTTGAAGGTGAAGCGGCGATTCAATCCTGGATAGATAGGTTTGACATCAATCTTGATGGCAAAGTTGAATACCCGGAAATAGTCAGCGCAATTGCAAGTCATCTGGTGAAACAGCAGGAAACAGAGCAGTGATAAGCCTGTATTGAGCTTCCGGTGCAAGACAGACTTGACGGTTGGGCCCCGTGTGCAGCCCAGATATACCCCTCAGGCGCGGGATGAAGAACTCTCGAGCCAAGATGACTAGATATTGCACCGGAGAAAGAACAGGTAGCTCCCACCGATTGGGGAACCGATGAGGACTGCCCGTCAGTGTGATCGAGGGATGAAAAGCGGTCAGATATCACCGCTACTCGGCAGAGAAACACAGATTTCTCCTGAGATTTCGCCGCAAATCTCGATCAAAATCAGATCAAGACACCCTCCGATCTTTCTATCGACGCAAACCTCCGTCTCCGCCTGAGACGCTGGCGTCAGCGTGAGCAGGGCGAGCGAACAGCCAGCGGCTGCGACTGTTTTGAGCAAGGTCATCGGTTTTACTCCCTGGGATTGTGTCTTCATTTTCGGAGAATCACACGCCAACCACAGATGCCAGCCTATGCTCCCGTAGGAAGTTCAATGATCGGAAGGGTTCAGGGTCATGCCCAAACTCTCCCACATTCTCATTCCCACCTTCGTCCTATGCGGTGAAGGCAAGGGCCGTTGACCAGATGTCTGTGGACCCACAAACCCGGATGATGCAAACCCAAGTCTCACCGTTGGGCCTTGTGCGTGAACAGGGGAGTGTTTCATGCGTCTGATTTTCAGCATTCTTGCCGCCTTGGCCTCGGGTTGTGTGGCGTTGATTGTCGCGCCGGTTCTGTTGACCAGCGCCTGGCTGGACCTGATCGGAGATCAAGGGCATCCAGACGCTGACCGTACCTGGCGCGTGTATGCTGAAATCAATCCCGTTTTCGCGGGTAGTTTTACGCAGCCTGATGCTCAGACCCCCGTGGTTAGACGTACGTTGGGCGTTCTGGCTCCGGGTGAACATGTGGAGTCGGCGACAACGGTTGCGTGGGTGAGAGATCTGAAATCAATCGATCCAACTCAAACACTTCCCAAACTCAGGGTCTTGCGTGTGGAAGAGGACTTCCCGGCGTTTTTCCGGGTCCGTTGGTCAGGTGAACGCCTTGACGTTTTTGAACCACAGCCGATGATCTGGCTGACTCAAACCGGAGCGGCGAGGCTGCGCAACACTTTGGGGCGTTTGCCCGATCAATTGCAAGCGAGGCAGCGCGTACTGGCGATTGCAGGGGTGATTGATGATCCACCTGTGGGATCACACTTACCTTATGAAGTCCTGATCTCGGGACGATTGACGCCGGATGAGGCGTCCGCTCCGGGCTTATTGTATGTGAAAACATCGGACCCGGTTGCAGCTGCCGCACGGCTTGGACCGTTGGTTTCACAAAGCCTGGGAGTTCCGTTCTTTGTGGCGCGACTGGCCTCGCTGTCCACACTCCGCCTAACCTCATCGGTGCAGCAACCTAATGAAGTTTATTATGTGACCACAGGGCGCGGTCTGGAGTTTGCGGTGGCGGTGATTGCAGGCGGGGCGGCATTGTCAGGCGGGGTTCTGTCTCTGGCGATTCTGATCGGCTCCATCGTGGAGCGTCGCCGTCATGGTCTGGGGGTAAGGGTGATGCTGGGACGCTCTCCGGCGCGCATGGCGTTATCGATGCTGTTGGCCTTTACTCTGATGCTGGTGCTGGCCGATCCTGTGGCGTTCTGGGCGTCATGGTCATTCGGGGGCGGTGTGCTTGAGGCTTTGGGCAAGCCTGATAAGGGCACGCTTTTTGAGACACTTTGGGGGCTTTGCGCGGTGGTGGCGGTGATTGTGTTGGGTGGAGCGGCGCTGACGCTTTCGGGTCTGTTTTTCACACCACCCGCTCGGTTGGCTCTGGAAGGAGCGGGCAAGTCGCGTCGGGCGGCCTGGACATTGGTAGCGGGTTTGGCGGGCCTGGCGGCAAGCGCATCCGCGCTGATGTTTTCATCGGGTCAGTTTGCTGCTGAGGTACGCTTGGGCGCACATTTGAGTGAGGATGGAGACCGGATCTGGAGCGGATGGCCGCGTTCCTCTTCGGAGCTAACCCGAGCCCGCGCTGATCTGGAGGCGTCGTCCCTGGTTCAGGACGTGGCGGTTCTGGGTTGGCAACCCTTTACTGAAACTCTGCGTCTGAACACGCCGGTAGAACTTTTGGGAAATGAGCGTCTCGGGGTGCAAGTATCGACATTGGCAGCAGAGACAGCGTGGAGCCGATTTATGGGTGCACGGCAACTTGCGGGCTCGGAGGGGGTGATGGACACGCTGGAGGGACGGTCTGACTGTGTTG
>RKRX01000024.1 GCA_007571185.1 Oceanicaulis sp. | reverse complement strand
GATCATAGAGGCGGCGCGGTGCAGGGCGAAATCTAGATGCGCCGTGGCATCCGGGCCAATGCCGCGTTCCACGGAAGAGTGCGAGATATCGCGCTCATGCCAGAGGGCCACATTCTCCATGGCCGGAGTTGCCGCTGAACGTACAAGACGTGCAAGGCCGGTCAGGTTCTCGGCCAGAATAGGGTTGCGCTTGTGAGGCATGGCCGAGGATCCCTTTTGTTCCTTGGAGAAATACTCCTGCACCTCACGCACCTCCGAGCGCTGCAGATGACGCACTTCCACAGCAATGTTTTCGATGGAAGAGGCAATCAAACCCAGCACCGCGAAGAAATGGGCATGGCGGTCACGTGGGATCACTTGGGTGGACACGGGCTCCACATGCAAACCCAACTGCCGGGCCACATGGGCTTCCACCCGCGGGTCTACATTGGCGAAGGTGCCTATGGCGCCGGAAATGGCGCAGGTGGCGATTTGTTCCTGGGCCTGTTTGAGGCGTTCGCGGTTACGATCGAGTTCGGCGTAAAAGCGCGCAAACTTCAAACCCATAGTAGTGGGTTCGGCATGGATGCCGTGGCTGCGGCCGATACAGACCGTCAGTTTGTGTTCAAAGGCGCGGGTTTTAAGCGCTTCCAGAACCCGGTCCATGCCCTTCAGAAGCAGAGCAGCGGAGCGTTTAAGTTGGACCGCCAGGCAAGTGTCCAGAATGTCGGAACTGGTCAGACCCTGATGCACGAAGCGGGCGTTTTCACCTACAAGCTCCGCCAGATGGGTCAGGAAGGCGATGACATCGTGTTTAACCTCCCGCTCAATCTCATCAATGCGCTCAATGTTGAACGCCTTATCCTTGGCTTTCCATACAGACCGGGCGGCTTCGGTGGGCACGACGCCAAGCTCAGCCAGTTTGTCGGTGGCGTGCGCCTCAATTTCAAACCAGATGCGATACTTGAATTGGGACGACCAGATGTCCGCCATTTCCGGCCGGGTGTAGCGAGAGATCATGAACGTGCACTTTCCATAAGACGGATGCTATCAAGATAATCGTCATAGAGGTGAAGAAACCAGAGTCAAAACGCCTCCCCATCCTCAAGGTCACGCCCGACGCTCTGGATACGGTTCAGTGCAAAATCTGCGATATCAGAGTAAACCCAATCCTTTGAAACTGGCCGTCTGTTCCCGACCGATCACCAGATGATCATGAATCATGATGTTGAAAGGTTTGGCCGCATTGACGATCAACCGGGTCATCTCAATGTCTGCACGCGATGGTGTGGGATCACCGCTGGGATGGTTGTGCACAAGGATGATCGCGCTTGCATTCAACGCCAACGCACGCTTGAGAACCTCTCGGGGATAGACTGGGGCGTGATCCACCGTACCCTGAGCCTGGTGTTCATCAGCGATCAGCCGGTTTTTCTTGTCTAGAAACAGCACACGGAACTGTTCTGTAGCGGTGTGCTGCAAAGCGGTACGCAGATAGTCAAGCAACGCTGACCAGTTTGACAGTACGACACGCCCCGTCACTTTCCCTCGCGCCATACGGATCGCCAGAACTTCAATAAGCTTGAGATCTAACGCAGCCTTCTCCGATATACCTTTGATTTCGCTTAGATCCTGAACACTGGCGGCACACACTCGGCCAAGGTCTCCGAACCTGTCAAGCAGCTCCTTGGCGATAGGTTTCACATCCCGGCGAGGGATGGACCGAAACAGCGCCAACTCCAGAAGTTCATAATCCGCCAGTCCGGCGCCGCCGGCGTCTGCGAAGCGAGCACGCAGGCGATCGCGATGACCGGCATGGGCGGTGCTGTTCGTCATGGTTCTGATAAACCTCAGTTGATTGAGTTCTACTCCCGGACAAACCCTGATCGGTACAGTGCTCGAGATCAAGGCGTTGGGATGGACGATCGTATGTGTGGCGCTATTGCCAGTTTCAACATCTCCGTGATTTGACCTGACCGGGATCCGCGCTCACATACGGATGCAAAGCCTCTGGTCATGGAAAGGAGTATCATGGCCGATCACCCGTTTAACTATGACCTATTCACCATCGGCGCGGGCTCGGGTGGCGTCCGGGCGTCGCGGCTGTCGGCCATGATGGGTAAAAAAGTGGCTGTGGCTGAGGAATACCGACCCGGCGGCGCCTGTGTGATCCGGGGCTGCGTGCCCAAGAAGTTCATGGTCTACGCTTCCAGCTACGCCAGACATTTCAAGCAAGCGCACGGTTACGGTTGGGAGATGGGGGAGCCAGAGTTTGACTGGATCCGATTCCGCGACGCCATGAGTGCGGAAGTGGACCGGTTGTCCGGCATCTACGCCCGTAACCTGACCAATGCCGGGGTGGAGCTATTTGAGGACAGGGCTGTGGTCGAAGGATCCAACACCGTGCGTCTTGTGAACCAGAATCGCACCGTGACCGCCAAGCACATTCTGGTGGCGGTGGGCGGTACGCCCAACAGGGACAATGACCTGCCTGGCGTAGAATACGCCATCAGTTCCAACGAGCTGTTTCACCTGGAAACCTTGCCCAGGCATATCGTCATCGCAGGGGGCGGTTTCATCGCCTGTGAGTTCGCTCATATTTTCGCTGGGTTGGGTGTGGACACCTGCCTGGTTTACCGCGGAGAAACCGTGCTGCGCGGGTTTGACGACGATATTCGCACCGCCGTGCATAAAGGGCTCAAGGAAGCCAATGTCCAGGTGATCACCCACACCGTATTTGAGAAAATCGAGCTTGTGGATGAACATGCAGGGCTCAAGCGTGTCACGCTGAAAAACGGCGATGTGCTGGACGCTGATCAAGTTGTCCTCGCCATCGGGCGCGATCCTTGCACCCGGGGTCTGGGGTTAGAGACTGCAGGTGTCGAGTTGGACGCGCGTGGCGCGATCAAGGTGGACGCCTATTCCAGAACCACCGCCAACGGCATTTATGCAGTGGGTGATGTGACCAACCGGATCAATCTCACTCCGGTGGCGATTCGGGAAGGGGCGGCTTTTGTGGACACCGTTTACGGCAGTAAGCCTCATGCTTGTGACCACTCCACCATCGCCCGTGCGGTGTTCACCCAACCGCCGGTGGGCACGGTGGGGCATACCGAAGCCGAGGCGCGCAAGGAATTTGATCAGATCGATATCTATAAGACGGTGTTCCGTCCGATGAAAGGCGTCATCACCAACCCTCAGGACTGGATGATGATGAAGCTGGTGGTGCGGACCTTGGATCAGGTGGTGTTGGGCGTGCATCTTGTGGGTGATGAGGCGCCCGAGATCATTCAAGCGGTGGGCATCGCAGTAAAAGCAGGGTTGACCAAGGCCCAGTTCGACGCCACCTGCGCGGTTCACCCAACTTTAGCTGAAGAACTGGTCACCATGAAAGATAAGGTGAGCCCAGTTTGAGCCGTGTTCCATATAATAGTCGCCAGTATGTACAGCCAGAGTGTGAAAGGCGAAAGCCATGACCGTGTGGAGTCCTGGAAGCTGGAGAACCAGACCCGGCAAGCAAATGCCGACTTACCCCGACAAGAACAAGCTTCGGCAGGTGGAAACCGAACTCGCCAAGCGCCCTCCGCGTGTCTTCGCAGGCGAAGTGTGGCGCCTGAAGCAGCAACTGGCCAATGTGTCCGCCGGGCTGACATTCTCGTTACAGGGGGGCGATTTCGCCGAGAGCTTCAAGGAGGTCTCCACAGAGGCCGTGCGCGATACCTTGCGTGTGCTGTT
>RKRX01000127.1 GCA_007571185.1 Oceanicaulis sp. | reverse complement strand
CTTCGGCTTTGACGGCGGGCGCCTCTCACATTGCGGTGGGGCGTCCGGTCTGCCACGCCGAACACCCTGGCTCAAGTGCGCAGCCGATTGCTGATGAACTGGCGAGCGGTTTTCACATGCCGCCCGACACATAGACAACCCCCCCCCGTATTTTGCCCTGAAATCGACCGTAATGACGCGCTCTCAGTTTGGACCGTTTCGCTGATCCATTCTTCGATTTTGGATTTGACCATTGCGCCAACCTTGCGGCTGATCTCTTCGCCGTCCCTGAAGATCAAAAGGGTTGGTATGCCGCGCACGCCATATTTGCTGGGAGCTATCGGGTTCTCGTCGATATTGACTTTGGCGATGGTGATATTACCGGATGGATCGGCGGCAATGTCTTCCAGAGCTGGACCAATCTGTTTACAAGGCCCACACCATTCCGCCCAGAAATCCACCAGTACCGGACCACTGGCTTTCAGAACATCTGCTTCAAAACTATCGTCGGTCACCGCTTTCGTGGCCATGAACCTTGCTCCCTGATTTGAAATTTAAAGACGCAACCCCAGAATTGAACATTCCGGTTGGAAAAGTTGGGCATAAACCTAAAAGACTCGTCCGGCAGGGTCAAGCGCTGGCCGAAATTCCGGCGTCACGCAGGGCCGCATCCAGCAGATCATCCGGCAAAGTCATCAGGTGTGGTGCATGTGTCCAGAGCAGGGCGCACCGCACCGGTCTGTCAGGGTAAATTTTCTGTAAAAGCGTGCGATATGTCGCCATCTGGGAGAGGTGGCGCCGAGGTACATTCCCCACCTTGTCCGGGGGCTCGCGATCGGTTTTGTAATCTACAATCAGAACTTCGTGATCTGTCACCACAAGCCGGTCGATCCGACCGGGGACGATTCCACCGTCGCGACAGCCCGCCACATCAACTTCCGCCAGGGAGCCAGATATAAACACCTTGTCTGCGAAGATGGACATCACGTCCAGGGCTTCCTTGGCGATCTCTTTGCGCTGATCTTCCGTGAGATCGGATTGGGCGTCTAGATAGCGCTGGGCGGAGTCCGCTCGATGCTCTGGTTTCATATCAGGCAGGGTTTGCAGCAGTTTGTGGATCAAATTGCCGCGACGGAGGGGAACTAGCCCGCCTTGCGCCAGAGGCGAGGGTGAAACCGATCCAAATTGACCTTCCTGTCTGTCAGTCAGCTGTGAAGGCGCACCCGAACGCGAGGATGCAGGATTATCGGGCGGCGGGGTTGTCGCCCAGCTGGGCAGGTCCACGGACGGCGGCGGCGTTGCAGCGTCAGCTTTCAGCGGTTTGGGGTCAACGCCAAAGCGGCGGCCTTGTTCGGCTTGCCAGCCATTATCGTTGGCGACCGTTTCCAACACGGTATGAATTGGACGCCATTGATCGTTGTTCCAGCTGCGGTCGCAACGCTCATACCAGCTATTCTCATCCACCTTTCCGATTTTACGACCGTGTTTGTGACCGCAGACAACCAGACGATCGCGAGCGCGGGTCATGGCCACATACAGCAGCCGCTGGTACTCGTTATTGCGATCTTGTTCGGCCTGTTCGGCCAGCAATGCCAGCACGGGGGGCGGGGTTTTCATGCCCGGGAGCCACAAAAGCCCCGCTGTTTCATGTGCGAACAGACCTCCGCCCCGATCCCGGGGCAACCGGGTGGTGTCGGGCAGGAATACGATGGGGGCTTCCAGCCCTTTGGCGCCATGAACGCTCATGACCCGGACCTCTGACCATCCTGTGTCCATCTCACGTTTCACCTCGGCGCTGTCCGCACGCATGGCGGTGACCAAACGGGCGAGGGATGGAGCGCCGTCGCGCTCATGAACAAGCACGCGGTTGAGAAATTCTTCCACCGGATCGCGTGCTTCTTCCCCCAGCCGGGCATAGAGCCGGGCGAGTCGACTTTCTCCGGTCTGGCTTTTTTCAGTCAGAAATCGCGCGAAAAAGGCATAAGGCGCATCGGTTTCGACTCGCGCTTGCACAGCCTTAAGACTGTCTCTGGCTTCGGTGAAACGCGAATCCTCGGTACAGCGCAACCGGTCCCAGAGTCGGCCGTCTCGCCCGTGGCTCAGGTCAAACAAGGCGTCATCGTCAATCGGTGGATTTTTATCCCCTACAGGATGGAAGAAAGGACTCTTGAGAATTTCGGCTAACGACAAATCATCTTCGGGCAGGAGCGCGAAACCGGCCAGAGACAGCAGATCTTCGACCACTAGCTGATCTTGCAGGGTCATCCGGTCAGCGCCCGCCACCGGCACATTCTTGAGCTTCAGGCGGCGGATGATTTCTTCAAACAAACCGTCCCGCTGGCGCACCAGCACCAAGATATCGCCAGCTTGTGCCGGGCGCTGGCGCCAGCCCCTGTTTGTTTCTTCCCACACCCCGTCGCCGCGCTCGAGAATGGCGGCGATTTCACGAGCGACAGCTTCAGCAAGTTGGTTGCGGGCGGAGTCGCTGCGTCCGGCATCTACGGGATGAAGTTCAATCCCGTTTTCCTGATCGCCCTCGGGTCTGGGAACCGCTGGCCAGATTTCCACACAACCCGGTGTTCCGCTGCGGGCGGCATGGTGGCCGTCATAGCGGTGAAAGGCGGACCGGTGACGGACTTTTGGAGCCTCGGGGTCGTCCGGGGTCGACCCGGGCTCACGCCCGTCGGCGACAGTGTCGACTTCATCGGCAAAGCAGGCGTCCACAGCGTTCAACACCTCAGGGCAGGAACGAAAAGAGGTTGAGAGCAGCGGACTCTCAAATTTCAGTCGCGCCTCACGGATTTTTGTCTCAAGCTGTTGACGCTGCTTCAGAAACTCAAGCGGATCGGCGTTCTGGAATGAATAGATCGACTGTTTCTCGTCTCCCACGCAGAACACGGTGCGGTCCGGCGCATTGGTATTGGAGGGATGCGCGTCGTACGCGCTTTGACCGGTGAAGAACTCTTCGGTCAGTGCGTTGATGACTGACCACTGCTCAGGGGCGGTGTCCTGCGCCTCGTCCACCAAGACATGCTCAAGCCCTTGGTCGAGTTTGTAGAGCGCCCAGGCTTTCGCCTCGGAATCGGTCAGAAATTGTTTGGATTGTTCCACCAGGTCAGAGAAATCCACCCGGCGCAATCGGGTCAGGCGAGTTTGGTAATCCTTGAGCAGATAGTCTGCGATCATGATGGCTGCGCGGCTGATACGATTAGCGTTCGCGGCGACGATGCGTGGCAGAATCTCATCGCCGACCCGGCGTCGTTCCGCACCGTCTTCACCGAATAAGGTCACAACAATGGGATGGTTCTCACCGGTTGCCTTGGAGAAGAGCGATCGGGGCTTTTTGAGCTCCCCCCCTTTGGTGGTCAGCCAGTCAATGTAGAGACGGAAGGCTTTCGCACCACTCTCCCGGGCCGTGTCCAGGATTTCGATCAGCGCTTGCGCACCGGATTGATCGGCCTTGCTGGAGCCGGTCTCAAAGGCGCTGAGCGCGGCTTGCAGGGCGCTCACATCGGTCTCCGCCCAAGCGTCTTCCAGCACCTGATTCTTATCCAGCCCGGCAGGAACATCCAGCAGGCGGCTGGCTTCATCTTGAAGAGCGTGTGGCGAACCAGCCCGGGCGAGGGCCGCCCTGAATTCATGGCGTCTGGCCATGCTGAACCCGGATAGCCGTTTTAGCGCCTCCACTCCGGCAGCATCGATCAGGGTGGCGATGGCCTGTGCGATTTCACCTCCAGATTGAGCCTGCGCT
>RKRX01000118.1 GCA_007571185.1 Oceanicaulis sp. | reverse complement strand
CAACAGCGCCGGACGATGGTCAACCGACCTTGTCACTTGTCCCCGCAAGCCCGAAGGCTACGAGATTGGATAATGGCGTTGTAGGCGGCGTTGATCACCGCCATTTTCTCCTCTGCGATGCGCTGCATCTCCGCCGGAGCGCCCCGCGCGATCAGTCGGTCAGGATGGTTCTGGAAAGCCACTTTGCGATAGGCGGCGCGAATGGCGGCGTCATCGACATCCCGACCTACACCCAGGATCATATAGGGATCATCTTCAGGCGCGCCCAGATGTCCCACCCGGATGCGGTCATACTCGCGGGCGGAAAAACCGAACAGTTCAGCCACACGGGCCAGAAACTCGTGCTCATCCCGGGTCACGCGTCCATCAGACTTGGCGATGTGAAACAACCCATCTAGCACGTCTTCCAAGACCGCGGGTTGATGACGGAACCGGCGCGCGAGCCGACGCGCATAACCATCAAATCCCAGCGTGGTCTGCCTAGCGAGGTCAAACGCCCGGCGCAGGGGCTTTTCAAACTCGGCGGGAGCGCGAAACACCTGGGCGAAAGCTTTAATCTCATCGTGGGTGACTACGCCATCAGCCTTGGCCATTTTCGCACCGAGCCCGATCAGCGCCATTGCGAATTCTGCATCATCAACCCGGTGATCGGGCGGACAATTCTCATCCTCACACTCAAACGGATCGCGAGCGCCGGTGATGACATCAGCCAGCTTGCGCCAGAAATTCATAGTGCATTCACCATTGGAATGTCCCCGGGTGCGCAAGGCTATAGGCGCTCCCCATCCCAGTAATCGCGCGTATCCTCACGCTTGCCGATGTGCTTGATATGAGCTTCGAGGAAGGATGGTCCCGGCGCTATGCCAAGCGCAGCGAACTTGCCGCTGTCTGGATATTCTGTGATGTCCGGATCGTGCAGCGTCGATATCCCGAGATAGCGTAAGAGCCCGGTTCCCGTGTTGATGAGTTGGTGCGCGGTGTCTGGGCCGCCCCTCGGGGCAGAGCAGACATCGCCTGCCTTGACGGGGTATTCAGCAGAGCCGAACCGGTATGCGCCTTCACCCTCAAGGATGATGAACATTTCATCGTTGCCAAGGTGGTTGTGAAACGGAAACGCGCGTTTTCCTGGTTCGACGGTCACGAACATCGCACCAAGCCCCGACATGCCGAGTGCATCGGACAGCGGTGCGATTTGCGCCCCGAAACGGGTGCTGGCGTCAGGGGCGTTCGAGAACGCCCGGGAGTTATATATATTCACGACGGGATCGGTCATTTTCTCATCCACAAGCACACCTTTGTCATTCAATTGCAACGACTCGGAATTGTCAAATGAAATGAAAACGCTCTAATATCACCCTAATCGGCCGGTCTTTTTATGGTAAATGAGGTAGATGGCGAACAAAGCCAGCGCCAGCGCGAACCAGGTTATAGCATAGGCCATGTGCCGTTCGGGCGGAGTTTGGGTCACATAGCCCGGTATGGCGCCGTCTGAGCGGGCGATCCACCACGCCGCCCCAAGCGAGTCCGCCGGCACGCCGAGCACCTGGGCCATACCCTCTTGATCAAAAGCGTAGAAAGCATTAGCCGCTGCATCAGGCGCGGGAGTGAACACCCCCTCAGACAGGGGGGGTTCAAAGCGAAGCCCAGTATGCAGCACCGTCACCTGCGGCAAGCTATCATCGGCGCCGGCAACAGTGGCCAGGGGATCGAATCCGACCTCGACAAGGATATAGGCGTACGCCTTCACACAAGAGGGGGCGGCCAGCACCGAAAATCGCCGCCAACCAGGAGCGCCGTGCTCATTACGGCCATAGACCCGAACAGCAGCCTCAGACCCCGAGGGCGGCTGAATCGAGACGCGCTGGCCATAACGGGCGCGCCCCTCACACAGACCTTCAGACAAGGTGACGGGCGTGGCTCCAATGGTCTGCTCAAACCGGTCCAGCAAATCCCGTTTCCAGGCGCGCCGTTCAAGTTGCCAATAGCCCAGCCCTGAAAGGAACACCAAGACAATGAGCGTCAACACGCTCAAGACCGGACAAGGTCGAAAAATACCCATGGCGTCAAGCTGAATCCGGTCCCTTAAGAAAGGAAATCACATCAGGTGATCAGGCGTCAGTGGCCATAGCCCGATACGGCGCCCAGACCCTGGAACGCCACATAGACAAAGGCGAACAAAAACAGCCAGACCACGTCCACAAAGTGCCAATACCAAGCGGCTGCTTCAAAGCCGAAATGCTTCTCTTTGGACCAGTGACCCATCATCAGGCGGATCAGACACACAGCCAGAAAGATGGTGCCGATAACCACGTGAGCGCCATGGAAGCCGGTGGCCATGAAAAAGCTTGCGCCATACAGGTTCCCACCGAAGCTGAACTGGGCGTGACTGTATTCATAGACTTGTAGCGAAGTGAAGAAGAGACCCAGAAGCACGGTCAGCAGCAAACCGATCTTGGCGCCTTGACGGTCACCATGTTGAAGCGCATGGTGCGCCCAGGTGACAGTGGTGCCCGATAACAGCAGAACCATGGTGTTGATGAGGGGCAGGTGGAATGGGTCGAAGGTAGCCACGCCGGGGATGCCGGCGGCCCAGCCCGAGAAATCGGTCCCTATCACATCACCAGTCCATGAGGCGCCTGCACGCACGTCATGAAATAGCGCCATCTCAAAGAACACCCAGAACCAGGCGGCGAAAAACATCACCTCGGACACAATGAACAGGATCATGCCATAGCGCAGACCAATATCCACGACCGGGGTATGATCGCCTCTCTGACTTTCCCTGATGACGTCGCCCCACCAACCGAACATCACGTAGATGATCAAAACCACGCCGGTCAGCAGTAGGTACGGCGATCCTTGCTGAAGGAAAAAGTAGAAAATACCCGCCTCATCGGTGGATAATCCCTTCATGAACACCACCGCGCCAATCGCCAGTACGAATGCGCCAAGAGACGCCACAAACGGCCAGGGACTGGGGTCCACGAGATGGTAGTCGTGTTTAACAGCTGCGCCAGCCATGATCATCTCCCGCCAATACCGTCTCCGGCCATGGTTGTGGCGGCTGTATAGCTCCACCCCGCCCGGTCTTCAATAACTCACATGTTATCATGTTGTTGCGATCGCCAGGCTTCATCATGCGCGGCTTTGATTTCTCCGTAAACACGATCATCCCCCGCTTCCCAAAAAGTGTAAGACAGGGTGACCATGCGAACGTCATCCAGCCGAGCCTCTTCGTCCATCAACGGATCGACAAAGAACACCACTGGCATATCCATGGATTGACCCGGATCAAGCGTCTGCTCGGTGAAGCAGAAGCATTCCAGCTTGGAAAAATACGGCCCAACCTTGAACGGGGTGACGTTATAGCTGGCCACACCCGTCACAGGATGGTCAGCGGTGTTGGTGGCGCGATAGAAAACCAGCGCCGTTTCGCCCACTTTCAGTGTCATTTCACGCTGAAGCGGTTCGAACGTCCAGGGGAAGTACCGCGAATTGGAAGCGTCAAAACGCACCGTAATTTCACGATCCAGCACCTGGCCGGGGTCATATTGAACCAGCCGGGTCTCGCCACCATAACCGGTCACGCGGCAGAACAGATCATAGAACGGAACCGCCGCATACGCCATGGCGACCATGCTCAGAACCGCGCCGATGCAAATCGCGGCGACCTGGGTGTTCCTGTCCAACCTGGAAAGCAAACAACCGATCACATCACCCCTCCCTGATTGCCGCTC
>RKRX01000147.1 GCA_007571185.1 Oceanicaulis sp. | reverse complement strand
CGAGCTTGATGTATGGCTTGACAATTTTTTGGAGGCGTCTTCGCTTGAGGCGGTGTTCGGGCAGGCGCAGACGTGAGCAACACCGGGGGCCGTGCTCATAAAGAAGCCCCCGCGTAGGAGGGGCGCAGGACTCTGGCCGGCCAGGTTCACAACCCCTGCCTGACGAGACGGCGACGACGGGCGAGTGTTTCGCAACACCGCTAGTGAAGATCAACGACATTGAAGATGAGTAAGGGTGATGTTCACGGCACGCAGCTCATAGCAAAATCCTCCTCGTACTTGGGCCTGAAAGTGACCGTTCGGAAGATTTCCATCGCCAGATGCGAAGGGGACGGCTCTCGTGGCAAAAGAGACGTGTACCAAGCAAAGCGGGTATTCACCCCCCCTAATGTCCTGGAGAACCGAGTGCAGATGATCGCAAACATGGTCTGTGCCGCCATTGTCGCTGTGACGTCACCCGAAGACCTTGAAGGCGCGCTTCAGGCGCTGTTGGAAGCAGCAGCTGCGCAGGACGATGCACAGACTTTCGCACAAACCGTTCAGCTGTTAGCGCTCACACAACCAACCGACCGGATCGTCGCTGGCGCGCACACGATCTCCCCCGAGCACGGCGACCGGGCTCGCACCCTTCTGGGTCCGTCCCCACTACAAACCCGGGTCATGCCCGCTCCAGCGGTCACGCCTCTGGCCGCCCCGCGGGAAGACATGCCGGTTGTTGTCGCCGAAACAGAGCCCCACCCTGAACCGGTCGAGCCTGCACCCATCTGGCGGCGCACTCCGGTTCATATCATCACCTTGCTGGGCCAAACGCAATCTGATCTGTGGACCGGGCGCGCCCAGCTGGGCATGCGATCTGATAGCGGGGATTCCGAACGTCTGGACTACACACTAGGTCTTGAAGCCAAGCGACAATTGGAGGGCTGGGGTTTTGAGGCCAGTACACTCTATTCCTATTCCATGACCAACAACAAAGTGGGCCGGGACGAGCTGATCGCCAAAGCCCGTGGGGAACGTGAAGCGGGTGAGCACTGGACGTTGTTTGTCAATACTGAATGGGAGCGCGATCAACTGTCAGGCTTTGATTGGACGGGATTTTTCGGAGCAGGGGCCGGTTACCGCGCTGTGCAGAACCCATCCACCAAATTGACCCTGCGCGCAGCGCCGGGCGTCCGGCATCTGCGTGAAGCGGATAATGGCAACCGGACCGAAGGCGCCTTTGACTTGTTGTCAGACCTGGAACTGAAGCTGAACAATTCCATGCAGCTTGAATCGGAAACGCGTATACTAGCCGCCAACAACACGCGTGCCGATCAGCTCTTCAAGCTACAGACCGATCTGGGAGAGTTGTGGTCACTGGAAGTGCGCTATCGCTACCGCCACGAGTTTGATCCCGAACCCGGATTCAATGCGGGAGACAATCGTACCGACCTTTCCTTGGTTCGGGAATTCTGATCTCGATTGCGCTTGTTTGCGATCACTGTCTTCATCAGCACGAACTGCGATACAAGATAAACGGGTGGTTCAGGTTTGAAGCAGAAATCGGGGCAGGCGATTACCACCGACCGGGCGCTACCGCTAAAGCCGGATGACGCCATCCAAATATCGGGCAGCCCGTCCAACCAGCAAGACCCGGCGCCGGAGCCCGGCGCGAATTTCCAGCGCACCGGGACGCGGGCCGATCTGGCGCGCGGTCAGCTCGGTGCGGCCCAACCGGTCAAACCAGTATGGCGCAAGCGTACAATGAGCCGATCCGGTCACTGGATCCTCATTGATGCCTGCTGCAGGACAGAAGAAACGCGAGACGAAGTCGGATGTCTGTCCGGGTGCAGTCACCACAACATTCACCCCGGTGCGCGCCAGCGCACTAAAATCCGGAGTCAGTGACGCCACAACATTTTCATCTTTTAAAACAAACATTTGATAGCGGTAACCATGGATACGCTCGACGTCAAAAACAGCTTCCGGCGCTCCGGCGCCAAGCGCCTGCGCCACCGCACAGACCGGAACTGATCGCTCAAACGAAACAGCAGGGAAATCCATCACCAGTCGACCATCTTGCAGTCGACTCACTTCCAGCCGTCCCGAGCGAGTGTCGAACCGGGCGCACTCTCCTGACACCCGACCAGTGTCAAACAGCCAGGCCGCTGAAGCCAGTGTGGCGTGCCCACACAAATCGACCTCCAGCTCTGGAGTGAACCAGCGCAGAGACCAAAGGTCTGGTCCCAGATCCTTGAGGTAGGCGGTTTCAGACAGGTTGTTGGATCGCGCCAAGCCTAGAAGGTCCGCATCGGGCAGATCACAATGCAGGGCCAGCACTCCGGCCGGATTACCGCTGTGAGGGCGATCACCATCCGGGAAGGCGTGCAGTTCTGCGTAAGCCAATTCCATGAGAACAGTTCAACCCACACCGGTTGATCAAGCGCTATTTTCACCTTCCCCAACATATGCGCGCATCCTGAACCCTTCAAGACGTCCTTTCGGACCATCGGTCACGCCTTGCCAAGGCGATCTCGCGAGCCAACATGGAAACCAGAGCGCCAAAGAATAAGGTTGCCAGACTATCAAAGCCTTGCTAATGTCTGCGTACAGGATGCTGACCTTGGCGAGTCATGAGTGGTGCGCCGCATGTCCTCAGTTCCCGCATCTGACCTTCAAGCAAACAGAAAAGAAATTTCAAGACTATGATTGCACCGGACGTTGCAAACAACACCCGACTGAAGTTTTCCTGGAAAGATCCGCTGCACCTGATCCGGCAGCTGAGCGAAGATGAACGTATGATTTCTGACAGCGTGCGTGCCTATTGCCGAGAAAAACTGCTGCCGCGTGTGATCAGGGATTATCGCGAAGAAAACTTTGACCGCACGATCATGACCGAAATGGGAGAGATGGGCCTGCTCGGCGCGACTGTTGCGGAAGAGTATGGCGGGGCGGGGCTGTCGCATGTAGCCTATGGCCTGATCGCCCGTGAAGTGGAAGCTGTCGATTCGGGGTATCGCTCAGCCATGAGCGTGCAGTCTTCACTGGTCATGTACCCGATCGAGGCTTTCGGCTCTGAAGAGCAAAAGCACAGATACCTGCCCAAACTCGCCAGCGGGGAGTATGTGGGCTGTTTCGGTCTGACAGAGCCCGATGGCGGATCCGATCCAGGCGCCATGCGCACCACGGCCAGAAAAGTTGACGGCGGTTATATCCTCAACGGATCAAAAACGTGGATCACCAATTCCCCGATCTCGGATGTAGCAGTGGTCTGGGCCAAGCTTGATGGCGTCATCTGTGGCTTTATCGTCAACAAGGGCGCCAAAGGGTTCGATTGCCCCAAGATCGAAGGCAAGCTGTCTCTGCGCACCTCCGTCACCGGTTCAATCTCGCTCAGTGATACATTCGTGCCAGACGAAAACCTGCTCCCTCATGTCAAAGGGTTGCGCGGACCGTTCTCCTGTCTGAACAAGGCGCGCTATGGCATCGCCTGGGGCGCCATGGGAGCGGCGGAGTTCTGCTGGCTCGCCTCTCGCGAATACGCCATGGAACGCGTCGTCTTCGGCAAGCCAATCGCTGGCGCCCAGCTGGTGCAGAAAAAACTGGCCGACATGCAGACCGAAATCGCGCTGGGTTATCAGGGCGCGCTGGCTCTAGGCCGCATGATGGATCAGGGCGTCGGGGCGCCCGAGGCGGTTTCCATGATGAAACGCAATAATTGCGGCAAGGCTCTGGCCATTGCTCGCGAGGCTCGTGATATCCATGGCGGCAACGGCATCGCCGAC
>RKRX01000164.1 GCA_007571185.1 Oceanicaulis sp. | reverse complement strand
GTGTGGCGCTGGGATTAATGAATCTGATGCCTATCCCAGTGCTCGACGGCGGTCACCTGGTATACTACGCATACGAGATGATAACCCGTCGTCCTCCAAGCCCGAAGGTTCAGGAGCTAGGTTTCAGATTGGGGATCGGTTTGATTTTCGCCATATTGGTGGTGGCCACCTGGAACGATTTAAGTTATCTGCGCGGACGGTTCCTGTGATGGGAAGCATGCAGGCCAAGGACGAGAGTCTTTCATGAACATGTTCTTCAAAGGACTGGCGGCGGTGCTGTTGCTGTGCGCTTTGGCGGGTGGCGCCGCCCCAGCACAGGAGGCGGATGTCAATCCCATCGGATCCGAGTCCGAGCAGGATGATCAACAAGATCAGCAACCGATCTTGCAGATTCTAGTGGAGGGCAATCAGCGTGTAGAGGCGGATACGATCCTCTCCTATCTGCTGATCCAGCCCGGTGAACTCCCCAATTCCCGTTTAATTAACCTGTCGATCCAAGCGCTGTACGCTACCAATTTGTTCTCGGATGTTCGCGTATCGGTGGATGGTAATACTCTGGTTCTGGCGGTGGAAGAGAATCCCATCGTCAACCGTGTGATTCTCGAAGGCAACCGTGCGATCGCTGACGACAAAATGATTGACGAAATTGAGCTGCAGGCACGCGCTATTTTCACCCGTGCCCGGGTGCAATCTGATGTGCAACGCATTCTGGAAATTTATAGCCAGGCCGGCCGTTTTGCTGCTCAGGTCAACCCCCAGATCGTTGAGCTGCCGCAAAACCGCGTGGATCTGGTGTTCGAGATTTCCGAAGGCCCGGTGACAGGCGTCGAGCGTATCTCTTTCATTGGCAATAGAACCTATTCCGATCGTCGCCTGCGGGGAGAAATCGTTACAACCGAAGCGCGTTGGTGGAAGTTCTTCAGCCCCCATGACAATTACGATCCGAACCGGATCGAGTTTGATCGCGAGCAGTTGCGCACTTTCTACAATGACCGGGGTTTCGCCGATTTCCGTGTGACTTCGGTGTCCGCTGAGCTGACTCCAGACCAGTCCGCCTTCTATGTGACCTTCACCATGGATGAGGGTGCGCGGTATGAGTTCGACGAGGTGATTGTCGACACCGGGATATCCGATCTGAATGTGGAATATCTTCAGACAGTTCTGCCAACCCAACCCGGTCAACTCTATGTGGGCGGCTTGATTGAGGAATCAGTGGAATCCCTGACCTTTGCAGCCGGTGCAGCCGGTTACGCTTTCGTAGAGGTGAGCCCGCAGGTTAATCTTGATCGTGAAACCCAGACTGTCGATGTCACTTACGTGATCAAGGAGAGCCCGCGCGTTTACATTGAGCGTATTGATATCGTTGGCAATACCCGGACCTTGGATCATGTGATCCGCCGAGAACTAGATATGGTGGAGGGTGATGCCTTTAATCAGGCATTGATGAATATCTCCCGCTCGCGCGTCGGCCAATTGGGTTTTTTCGAAGATGTGCAGGTGGAACCCATCCAGGGCAGTGGGCCGGATCGCGCCCAGATCCAGGTGAACGTGACCGAGCAGCACACCGGTGAATTGGCCCTTGGCGCCGGTTTCTCATCCACGGATTCTTTCCTGCTTGACTTCTCGATTACGGAACGCAATCTGCGGGGTCGTGGCCAGTTTCTGCGCCTGCGGATTTCCACCAGTTCGCGTCAGCAGGCGATTGACATTCGTTTCACAGAGCCGCGCTTTCTTGATCGGAATCTGGCGGCTTCCTTTGAGCTGTTTCAAGTGCTGGCTGACTTTTCCAGGGAAGCTTCGTTCGAGACTCAATCCACCGGATTCACTCTGCGTGCCAGCTTTCCGCTGACCCGTGCTGTCCGGACGAGTGTGGACTACACTTTGCGGACCGATGATGTGACAACCTTGGCCGGAGGGTCGAGTTCCATCGCCCGGTCGGTGGGGTCTCGCGCGACTTCGTTGTTTGGCTATTCGCTGAATTGGAACCGGACAGATGATTTGCGTGAGCCCACACGAGGCTTTCAGATGAGTTTCAACCAGGGATTTGCTGGCCTAGGTGGAGATGTGCGTTATGTACGCTCTGAGCTGCGGGGCGGCGTCTATCGCAGCGTCTGGCGAGATCGTCTGGTTCTGAGCGCCACTGGCTCCACGGGTTATCTGTTCCCGTGGGGTGGCGGCGCCTCACGTGTCAATGATCGTTTCTTCAAAGGTGGAAACTCGTTCCGTGGTTTTGAGACCGCTGGCATCGGCCCGCGCGTGGTTCAACGCCGTGCAACGTCTTTGGAAGACGGTGATGAATTTATCAGTGGAGATGCGCTAGGCGGTAATTTCTACGCCATTGGCGCCTTGGAAATAGGCTTTCCGCTCGGTCTGCCTGAACAGTACGGCATTCGCGGCAGCGTATTCACTGAAGTTGGCACGTTGGGCCTGCTGCCTGACGAAGACACCGTTGAGGATGACGGGGCTGCGACCGCTACCTTCACTGTGGATGACTTGTCTCCGCGCGCCTCCGCGGGGGTCAGCGTCTTCTGGGATTCTCCATTCGGTCTGGTCCGCTTTGATCTGGCTCATGCTTTCATCAAGGAAGATTACGACGAAGGAGCATTCTTCCGTTTCAGCACTCAGACAGGATTTTAGGTCAATGAACCATCCATTTTTCACCGTTCTGCATTCGGTGCGCATGCTCGCCGCCGCTCTGACCTTCGCTTTAGGTTTCTCCTCTGTCAGTCTTGCCCAGAGTGTTTTGGTCATGAATGAACAGCGCATCCTGCGTGAAAGCACTGTTGGCCAGCACATCACATCGCGCTTGGAGGCCATCGGCGATGAAATTCAAACTGAGCTGGAGCCCCAGCAGGCTGCTATTCAGGCCGAAAGCGAAGCGCTTAACGCCGAGACCGCACCGTTGTCTGAAGAGGCGCTGCGCCAGCGTCCAGATCTGATCGCCCGCCTGCAAACCCTTCAGCGTGAGGCCGCCCAGTTCGAACAACTGCGCCGTTTGCGTACCCAGGAACTGGCCGCGACTGAACAACAGGCCATGCGTCCGGTTCTGTTGTTGTTGCCGGAAGTGCTGCAGGAGATCGTCACCGAACGTAATGCCGATGTGCTCATTGACCGTAGTGCTGTGGTCTTTGCTTCTGAAAGTGTGGACATTAGTACAATCGCTATTGAGCGCCTCAATGCGAGTATAACCACCACACCGGTGAATCGCGTGCGCATACCGACCCAAGCGCCGCAAGCCGAACAGTAAGGTTGACCCTCTATGGGAGCTGACCTGCGATTTTTTGAACGGCTCGGTCCGCTTAGGGCTTCTAACATTGCCGCACTGATCGGAGCTGACTTGGTCGGTGACGGGAGTGTCTCTGTTTTTGACGTCGCCACACCCCAAACCGTTCAGGAAGGGACACTCTTCTTCCTGACTGAAAGCGTCGCGCTAGACAGTGTGCGGGCAGGGGGAGTGGCGATTGTACCTGACGCCAGCTGGGTTGAGACTCTGCCGTACTGTCGCGCAGTGCTGATCCACCGCATGCCCCGCGCCGGATTCGCTCATGCGGCGGCGCGGCTCTTGAGCCCACGCTTTCAGGACGGCGACGCATTGATCCATCCCGGCGCTCGTATCGATGACACCGCACACTTGGCGCCAGGTGTCATCGTAGGGCCTGACGCCGAGATCGGCGCCCACGCCCGGATTGAATCGGGGGCCGTCGTCGGGCCGGGCGTGGTGATCGGCGCGCATACCCGTATCGGCGTGCCCGCCAGCGTACAGTGTGCGCCGTCTGGAGCGCGCGGCGAGATTGCCCCCGGG
>RKRX01000178.1 GCA_007571185.1 Oceanicaulis sp. | reverse complement strand
CGATGCAACTCGTACAGGAAGGCAAGGCACAGCAAGTTCTGGATTGTATCGACGCAGTTGATGCAGGTGTCTTTGCCTGATGCCGCTGAATGGGGGGCGTTATACAGGATTGCTCTACCGCGCCTTGCACCGCGCTTGATCCAGGCACGGCCCTATATGAAGCAAACCAAGTCATCAGCCTGCACCCTACGCTTATAGTGTCCTCTAGCGCTGATTTGGGGTCAATTTTCGATACCCACAACCAAACTGAACTTGGTCGGCGCGGGATGTTAAGCGCCAAGCTCGCGGATCCAGACTGGCGAAGCCACAGGGTCGGCGGCAATAGGGTTGCGACACAACACTTCGCGGACAGACTCATCAAGGATGGTTTTGCAGGTCTCCTGGTCCAAAGCTATGCAAAGGGTGCGTCCAAGTCTGACTTCAACATCGTTTTATGGCGAGGGTCAGGCCCCGGATGTAAGCTTGAAGTCGTGGATGACGCGAATCGGTTATTGCAGATATGAGCACGGCGCGGCTGGAAGACTCATGTCCGTGTCGCCTCCTCGCGCCTGGCAAGGCGGCGGTCGCTCACGTCGATCTGGCCGGTGACGGTGGCGGTGATGAGGGCGGCGCGGAACTCCTTCAGAAGATCAATGGAGTGCTGTGTCTTCTCAATGATCTTGTCAATGCGGGTCGTCTCGCGATCGAGGAAATCTGCAATAGATTTCTGGGTGTCGAGGTCGATTTGCACAATCGCTCGATTATGCGCCTCAAATCGGTCTAGTCCCGGAACAGCAGCGTCTTTTGAAGTTTCGTCAAGTCCAAGCGTCTGTAGCAGGTAATACGCATATCGCAGATCGCCACGGCATGACCGCTTATCGATGTAGAAGGCTGTATCAATACAGAAGCCACCGGTCTCAGCCCACGTGATTTTTCCGTGCGATCCTTTCCGGCCAACGATTATGGATGGAGCAAGAGTGTTGCGACGGTCATGCTCGCCCACCTTGCCGTTCGACCCGTAAACGGGCACCTTGCCAGGCCGACGATCATCAATGGTGAGTGACTCACCATATTTCATTTGAAGCAAGTATTTCAGGCGATAACCCACTCCGCTATCACCACCTTCAACGGTCTTCCCAGTGACAGCGGCGGTGATCAGGGCTGAGCGCTTCTCTCCCAGAAGCTCCACCAACCGCTTCTTCTTCTCAATCAGCTGGTTGATGCGGGCAGTCTCGCGGTCGAGGAAATCTGCGATGGCAACTTGTGATTCAATATCGGGATATGAAATCGGAATCGAGCCAAGTTGCGATTGAGTGAGTTTGTCACGTGTAGAACCATTTATATATCTTGCATATTCAACTTGATTCAAAAAATAACAGAGATAGCGTTCATTGATAACCTTCATATTCGGTTTAATAATATGAATATGGTTGTTCGGCCAAATTGGTCCATCTGAAATAAAAGCAACATCCTTATGATTATCAAAGAAAGGAGCGCCATCTTCACCAATCAATATTACTCTCTCATCAAGTAGTGCTTGATCAACATAATCTACAATGCCATTAGCACCCCAATAAGGAATTTTCCCCTGACGCTCCGCCCGCTCCACTGCATTCAAAGGAACTCTGAGGAAATCCAAATTCTTAGCAAGCCATCTCAGGTTTGCTGTCCTTACCCCGCCTTCAGAAGCTCCACTTATGGGGGCGGTAGTCGTCTCGGTGACATGACCTGACATCTTCAAACTTTCCGCACCATTCCGATTCAATAACCGATTTTGTCCAGTTCGGTCTCAAACTCCGGTATGGCCTGGAACAGGTCTGTCACAAGGCCGTAATCCGCCACGGAGAAGATCGGCGCGTCTGCGTCTTTGTTGATGGCCACGATGATTCTGGAATCCTTCATGCCGGCTAGGTGCTGGATCGCGCCGGAAATGCCCACCGCGATATAGAGTTCGGGCGCGACCACCTTGCCGGTTTGACCAACCTGATAGTCGTTGGGGGCAAACCCGGCATCCACAGCGGCGCGTGAGGCGCCCACAGCGGCGTTCAGCTTGTCAGCGACCCTTTCTAAAAGGGCGAAATTTTCACTATTGCCCATGCCGCGCCCACCGGAGATGACAATTTTGGCCGAGGCAAGTTCGGGACGATCGGATCTGGACAGTTCCTCGGACACGAACCGAGCGGCGACGGCGGGTGCGGGGACGTCGATGGTTTCGATACCGGCGGCGCCTTCGTCGCCAGTTTTTGCAAACGTTGTCGGGCGCACGGTGATGACTTTTTTCGCATCACTGGACTTGACGGTCATCATGGCGTTGCCGGCGTAGATCGGGCGCACGAAGACATCAGCGCTTTCGACCGCAGTGATGTCAGAGATTTGCATCACATCCAGCCTGGCGGCGATGCGCGGCATGAAGTTTTTGCCCGAGGCGGTGGCCGGGGTCAGAAGGGCCTGATAACCGTCGGCCACCGACAGCACGACGGTTTCCATGGCTTCGGCCAGTTTTCTGTTCAGCACCGGCGCGTCTGCATGAAGCACTTTGGACACGCCGGTCAGCTTGGCGGCCTGCTGAACTACCGAAGCGCAATTTTCACCACCGACCAGCACATGCACCTCACCGCCGATTTGGATGGCGGCGGTCACCGCAGCGCGGGTGGCGTCGTTCAGGGTGACATTGTCATGTTCAGCTATAACCAGGGCAGCCATTACAGCACTCCCGCTTCGTTTTTCAGCCTACCGACGAGATCGGCGACGGAGTCCACTTTGACGCCGGCGTCTCGCTTGGGCGGCGCTGTGACTTTAAGCACGTCCAGACGCGGGGTGATGTCCACACCGAATTCGTCAGGGGTTCTGGCGTCAATCGGCTTGCGCTTGGCTTTCATGATGTTGGGCAGAGACGCATAGCGTGGCTCGTTCAGGCGCAGATCGGTGGTGATGATGGCCGGGGTCGGCATGGACAAGGTCTGCAACCCACCATCAATTTCCCGGGTTACATTCACCCCGGCCTCAGTCTTTTCAATGGCCGAGGCGAAAGTGGCCTGGGGCAGGCCCATCAGCGCCGCCAGCATCTGGCCGGTGGCGTTGGAGTCATCATCAATCGCTTGCTTGCCCAGGATAATCAGTTCGGGAGACTCCGCCTCGGCGACCCCTTTGAGGATTTTGGCCACCGCCAGCGGTTCCACCGTGACATCGGCTGTCACGTGCACGCCGCGATCGGCGCCCATGGCCAAGGCGGTGCGGATGGTTTCCTGAGCCTGAGCCGGGCCGATGGAAACCACGACGATTTCGGAAGCGGCGCCTTTTTCCTTCAGACGGATCGCTTCTTCCACCGCGATCTCGCAAAAGGGGTTCATGCTCATCTTCACATTGACCAGATCGACACCGGTCTGATCCGGCCTGACGCGGACCTTCACATTATAGTCAACCGCCCGCTTGACGGGGACGAGGATTTTCATCAATGGCTCCGGTTCTGTGCTGTCGGAACATCGGTGCGCCGGTCGCGCCCGATCCATAACACGCCTTAAGGCTCAGCCTGGATGCAGGAGCGGAACCTGCCTCCACTCCCTTTGCAAGTCAACGCGGCATGAGGCCGCCCGGACGGGTCGTTCAGATCAGCGTTTCCAGCATTCTCTACTCGGTGACGGCCCGGTTCAGTTCGGCATTGATCTCGATCCAGATCTCATCAGACACGGCCGGCACGGCGTAATCTAAACCCCATTGGGATCGGGTGATTGTGCCGGTGGCGGTGAAACCGGCGGTGGGCTTGCCGCTGAGCGGGTGCGTCGCGCGCCGATTGAGGGTCACATCCAGGCGTATCGGATGGGTCTGGTCCAGAAG
>RKRX01000185.1 GCA_007571185.1 Oceanicaulis sp. | reverse complement strand
TGGGCGATGGCGCCCTTGGGGTGATCGGCGGGCGCTTGGGCGGCGGCTTGGTGCACGTTGGGGTCAAGCGCTTCGCCGGGCTCAGGTTCAACTTTTCTCCCGACTTCAGACATTTTTGCCCTTTTGGGTGAATTTCTCCTTTGTTTTCAAGGGTGGAATCTGAAAAGAGCTTTGTAGTGCCTATGTGTATTATATGGTTGGCGGAGGCACAGAAATGCGATCAACGGGATAGAACGCCTCCGGCGCGTTGAGGTCGCTTTCCCGGTTGACCGCTTTATTTGATATTCTGTTCGTGATAGGATGGTACTGCCGGTCTGGGACGACTAGGTTGCGCAGATGTTCAGACGACTGACCTTTGCTACAAGCTTCGCGGTGGCGCTCGGTGCGATGGCGCCCGGTTTGTGTGTGTGCGCCGAGACGCGCCAGGCAGAGTCCTCTGACGTATCCGCCCTGATTCTGGCGCCTTTGCGAGATGAGTTACAGCTGCAGGCCGATTTGACTGCGACCCGGGATGTTCCCTCTGCTCTGGGTGCGGGTTCCGCCTTCCATGATTTTCCGGGTGAGGCGCGTGCCGATATGCGTCCCGCCGCGTTGCGGTTGGCGTTGACGGCGCTGGACTTGCGGGCTGAAAGTCAGGCGATTGAAGGTTTCACCGCATTCCGGGCGCCTGCCGTCACACTGGCGAAAACCCCTTCCGGGGGTCGGTTCTCGGTCTCTCTGTTTGACGATCAGAAACCTGACGTCGGTTTGCCGGCGCTGCCGCAATCTCATGCCGGGATCGTCAGTTCTGGCGGCGACCGCGCCAGTCGGCGCATGGCCCTGCGCTATGAGACTATTTTTGACGCGCCAGGCGGGTTTGACGGACTTGATGTGAGACTGGCGCCACACGCCGGGGTGTCATTTGGTGAGAACGGATCGGCGACCGAAGCGGGTGCGACCGTGCGCCTAGGTCGGTATCTTGGTGAAGGGTTTGGAGACAATCGCCCGGCCTGGTGGTTCTTTGCCGGTGTTGATCGACAGGCTCTGATGATTGATCCCGATGCGGGGCTGAACTTGCGCGATGCCTTGGTGTTTGAACCTCATGCCATGATGGGTGATGCGCAAGCTGGCATGGCGGCGCGACTTGGCGGCGCGAATGTCTCCATCGCCTATGTGCGGCGTGAAACCCGTTACGCTATGCCCGCCGAATCCTGGGAAACCATTGAGGGCTTCGCTGCGGTCTCGGTCACTGTGCGCCGATAAGCCAGGACACAAGTGATCCAGAGCGGATAATCGGACCGTGTCAATCATCAAGGAATCAGACCTCGGTTCCATGATTGAAGCGATTCACGCTCTCATACTCCGAAAGTACTCCGAAAAGTCGGCTGTCTCAGGCATTGTTGATGGCGTTGTCATGTGCTTGCGCCTTGCGCCTGGATCGGAGGGGCTGTGAAAAACGAGAAGCGGCGGGCCGGGCGTGTCTACTGCTCAAACCTGTATGAAATTATGTGATAGGGTGTTGACGGTGTGGTTGAGAGTGGGTATTGCACGGTTCCATTGGCGAACTGGCTGTGCCCAAAGGCAAACGCAGTTCCTCAAAGCGAACATGATTTTCGATTACAGGGGTTGCCGAGATGCAGAACTCGGCATGTGGCCTCTGTGCATGCTGGAACCGGGTCGATGGTGCAACAAAATATCAGGATTCGCCTGAAGGCGTTTGACCATCGCGTGCTCGACACATCTGCGCGCGAGATTGTTTCCACTGCCAAGCGCACCGGCGCGAATGTGCGCGGTCCGATCCCATTACCCACGCGGTTAGAGAAGTTTACAGTTTTGCGTGGTCCGCATATCGACAAGAAATCACGCGAACAGTTCGAGATTCGCACCCACAAGCGGATGCTGGATATTGTCGACCCCACGCCGCAGACCGTGGATGCACTGATGAAGCTCGACCTGTCCGCCGGTGTGGATGTCGAGATCAAGCTGGGGGCGTAAAGTCATGAAGCAGGCTGCATCCATGCGCACCGGCCTTCTGGCCCGAAAAGTGGGCATGACCCGTATCTTCACCGAAGACGGCAATCATGTTCCGGTCACCGTGCTTCATCTTGATGGCCTTGAGGTTGTGGCGCGGCGCACTCATGAGACCGACGGCTATAGCGCAGTCCAGCTGGGCGCGGGCAAGGCCAAAGCCAAGCGCACATCCAAGGCTATGCGCGGCCATTTCGCCAAAGCTTCTGTCGAGCCCAAGCGTAGGCTGGTCGAGTTCCGTGTGCCGGAGGATGCGCTGCTTGAACCGGGCGTCGCGCTGTCCGCTGGGCATTTTGTGGTCGGTCAGAAAGTGGATGTTTCCGGCATTTCCATCGGCAAGGGTTTCGCCGGCAGCATGAAGCGCTGGAATTTCGGTGGGTTGCGCGCGTCTCACGGCGTATCCATCTCGCACCGCTCCCATGGTTCGACCGGTCAATGTCAAGACCCGGGAAAGGTTTTCAAGGGCAAGAAAATGGCTGGCCATCTCGGCGCAGAGCGTGTCACCGTCCAGAACCTTGAAGTCGTTCGCGTAGACGCAGATCGGGGTCTGATCCTGATCAAGGGCGCCGTGCCCGGTTCGAAGGAAAGCTGGGTTGAAATCCGTGACGCCGTAAAAGGCGCAGGCGCGGACGACCTGCCGTACCCGGCCAGGTTGGTTGAGAAAGCGGAGCCAACGCCGGTGGAGGCGTCGGCCGAACCCGTGATCGTTGAGGGAGCTGACGCCCGGGATGAGGGGGCTAAGCCATGAAATTTGAAGTTGTGACGCTTGATGCCGACGAGGCGGGTTCGATTGAGCTGGACGAGGCCCTGTTTGGCATCAAGGAGATTCGCATAGATATCCTCCAGCGCACCGTGAGGTGGCAGTTGTCGCGCCGTCAGGCCGGTACTCACAAGACCAAAGAGCGAGGTGAGATCGCCCGCACCAAGAAGAAATTCGGTCGCCAGAAGGGGGGCGGTGCTCGCCATGGCGCACGCTCTGCTCCGATTTTCGTCGGCGGCGGGGTCGCTCACGGCCCGCGCGTGCGTTCGCATGCCATTGAGCTGCCCAAGAAGGTACGCGCCATGGCGCTCAAGCATGTCTTGTCTTCCAAGGTTAGCGAGAAGAAGCTTGTCGTTCTGGACGAGGCGCGTCTGGATGCGCCCAAGACCCGGGAACTGTCAGCAAAGCTGTCCGGGCTGGGTCTGGACGATGCGCTGATCGTTGATGGCGAGACGCTGGATGAGAATTTCGCCCGCGCGGCTCGAAACATCCCGAGGATCGATGTTCTGCCGACTCAGGGTTTGAACGTGTACGATGTGCTGCGTCATGACACATTAGTGTTGACCAAAGCAGCGATCGAGAAGGTTTGCGCGCGGTTTGCGCCTCAGGAGGTCGCGTAATCATGCCCGCTGCTCACCATTACGATATTATTCTCGGCCCAGTCATCACTGAAAAAGCGACCCTTCTGTCCGAGGAGAACAAGGTGGTGTTCCGTGTTCGGTTGAACGCGAACAAGAAAGATATCGCCCAATCGGTTGAGGCACTGTTCAAGGTTAAGGTCAAGGCTGTGAACACCCTTGTGAAAAAAGGCAAGGCTACACGTTTTCGGGGCCTTGTCGGCAAGCGCAATGACGTCAAAAAGGCGGTTGTGACCCTCGAGGACGGTTACTCCATCGATGTCACTACCGGTCTTTAGGAGACAAGGACATGGCTCTGAAGACTTTCAATCCAACCTCACCTGGCCGCCGTGCGCTTGTGCTTGCCGACAGGTCTAGATTGCACGCCGGTCGTCCACAAAAGACTCTTGTTGAAGGGCTTGCCAAGTCCGGCGGTCGC
>RKRX01000223.1 GCA_007571185.1 Oceanicaulis sp. | reverse complement strand
GCGACCCGCTAGAAGACCGTCCGCCAGCAGCTTGAACGGTGTCATCGCATTCACCGTCTCACCAGCCTGAGCCGCTTCAGCGACCAACACCGGTGTGGTGAAATCGTGATCCTCAGCCAACTGCACCTGAACCGGGGCCTTAAGCACTTCAACCGTAACCGCCGTCCACAGCATGACCGAGCTCTGGCCGGGATCCCCACTGGCTACGCCGTGCCTGAATACGCCTTCAGGCAGGGTTCGGGGGGCAAAATCGGGCGTACTCCCAGAGCGAGAGCAAGCGGTAATGCCCAGCCCGGCCACGCCGACCAGCGCGGCGCGACGGCTCGGGTTGATTGAGTCGACCATGTCGAAAGCCTTCCGCAGAGCATCCCGGCGTTGGAATGGTTGATAAAACCGGGATAAAAACAATTGGTGCAAAACCCGGGTCGCCAGGGGATCAATTTTAGCATCTCCAGGCAAGATTGACATCACCGCACAGGCAAACAGACGAACCCTGAAAATGTAGTGTATAATCTCTCAATCGGTCGAGAATACGGGGTGACATATCCACGCACACATGAAGAACCGCCCCGATCGGCGCCAATCCGCCGACAAAGACGTCGGGATCAGCACAGCACAGGCCTGCGTTGTTCAGATGGTACGCAACAGGGCTGCAAAAGCGCTTACAAGCAGGACTATCCAATGTCTGTCTCAACGCCCGAACAAAAAGAATACGTTGCAGAAAATTCAGATAGCGGCGAACGCTTGGACCGCTGGATGGCGACGATTTGGTCTGAACTGTCGCGCTCGCGCTGCAAGGCGCTTGTGGAAGATGGCCATCTCTACCTCAACGGCGCACCCTTGACTGATCCATCCGCCAAGGTGCGCGGCGGTGGCGTTTACCGGCTGGATATGCCTGTCCCTGTGGCAGCCATACCCAAACCCGAGAATATCCCGCTGAATGTCCTATTTGAGGATGATCAACTGATCGTCATCAACAAACCCGCCGGTATGGCGGCGCACCCGGCAGCGGGGAACTGGACCGGGACGCTGGTGCACGCCCTGCTGTTTCACTGCGCCGGAACCTTGTCAGGTATTGGCGGAGTAGAGCGTCCCGGGATTGTCCACCGCCTAGACAAAGACACCTCCGGGCTCATGGTGGCGGCCAAGACCGACAAAGCCCATCAAAGCCTGTCAGACCAGTTCGCCGCCCGCGGCATCGAACGCGCCTATCTAGCCTTCACCCGATCCGCACCCCAGCCTCGTACAGGCCGGATTGAAGCACGTCTGGCGCGATCTCGTCATGATCGCAAGAAAATGGCGGTGATCGACACGCTCGACTCCAGGGCGGGAAAGTACGCGATCACCAATTACAAGACACTGGAAACCTTTGGCCGGGAACCAGGAAAATCGGTGGACCATCCCATGGCCGGGTTAGTGGAATGTCGGCTTGAAACCGGTCGAACACACCAGATCCGGGCTCATATGGCTCATATAGGTTGCCCGTTGCTGGGAGATCCGGTTTATGGTCGAGGTCGTTCGGTCTTGCTGGCAAAGCTGGACGACGGTAAAATCTTCAGAGATTTCCGGCGCCAGGCCCTGCATGCAGCCGTTTTGGGCTTTGATCATCCGATAACCGGAAAGACTATCCGGTTTGAAACCATTCTTCCCAAAGATATGCAGCGATTGAGAGGCTTTCTGGAGCGTATCTAGTGCTGGTAGCGCTATCGCCGCTCATCACACCGGCCGGGCCAGCACCCAGTCATCATAGGTGCAGCCTCCCACATTGAACTGGCGCATACCCACTTTTTCAAATCCCATCCGTTCATAGAAGGCAAGGGCGCGGCTATTTCCCTGATAAACCCCCAACAGCAATCGCATTGCATTCCGGGCGCGAGCATGGTTCAACGCCAACTCCATGAAGCGCCGACCCAGACCCAACCGGTGTTGACTGGCAAGCACATAGATACGCTTGATCTCAAGATCACCTGGCCCGGTTTCCACCGGCAGAGCGGGCGGGGTCAGATGCAGATAACCCACAGGAGCCGCGCCCGGCGCCCGTTCGGCAATCCAGAGCGCGTGCGCCGGATTCGCCAGCGAAGCGGCGTAGACCGCAGCAGTGTGTTGCTTCGCACAATGACGAATGATAGCTCTGCCGTCAACAACACCAGCATAACTCTCCAGAAAGGTCGCTGCGCCCACAAGGGCCAGAGCGGCGGGATCATCAGGACCGGCGGCGCGCACAGTGAAAATCATGAGAAATCCTGAAGTCGAAAACACCCGCAGTCGAGCGCCGGATTGCTTGCCTTACGGATACCCGCCGCGCCGAAGAAGAATTGATGTGCACGTAACGGACCAGGTTGGAGAAAAATCATGACCAACACCACTGCAGCGCTGTCTACAACACCCGAAGCAAGTTTGTCGCGGTATCTCGCGGAGATCCGGAAATTCCCTATGCTCGAAAAGGATCAGGAGTTCATGCTCGCCAATCGCTGGCGTAAACATGAAGACTCTGACGCTGCACACCAGCTGGTCACTTCTCACTTGCGTCTGGTGGCGAAAATCGCCATGGGCTATCGCGGTTATGGCTTGCCAATAGGGGAAGTGATTTCCGAAGGCAATGTCGGCCTGATGCAAGCGGTCAAAAAATTCGACCCTGACAAGGGCTTCCGCTTGGCCACCTACGCCATGTGGTGGATCCGTGCTTCAATCCAGGAATATATCCTGCGATCATGGTCACTGGTGAAAATGGGCACCACGGCGGCGCAGAAGAAGCTGTTTTTTAATCTCCGCCAGATGAAAAGTCAGATGCGCGCCCTGGATGAAGGCGATTTGCACCCCGATCAGGTTGAGGCGATCGCCACCAAGTTAGGCGTGATCGGTGACGATGTCATCTCCATGAACCGTCGCCTGTCGGGCCCGGATGCCTCGCTGAACACGCCCAAGCGCGCCGATGGCGAGGCAGAGTGGCAAGACTGGCTCCCTGATGATAATGCCGATAATGCGGAGGAGAAACTTGCCGAAACTGATGAGTTCAATATACGCATGTCCCTGCTTCAAGAAGCCATGGGCGCTCTGAACGAGCGCGAGCAAACTGTTATCCGGGAACGTCGCCTGGCCGAAACCCCCAAAACGCTGGAGGATCTGGCTCGGGTGTACGGTGTGAGCCGTGAACGCATCCGCCAGATCGAAGTGCGGGCATTTGAAAAACTGCAAGCAGGGATAAAACACCTGGCCGAAGAACGGAGATTGATACCGTCCTAGGGTGTGTCATCAATTATTTAAGTCCTGCGAGTGAAAAAGCAATGCGTACGGCCTCCAGGAACACGACTACGGCTTTGGATAGTGCATGACGCTCCTGCAACCAGAGGCGGAAAACCCTTCGCACAGGGCGACGAATGTGTCTGAAACGGTCGCTCCCAGATTCCAATAAGCGAGACAAGCCCGCCAGCCTCCATACCCCTCGTGGCGAAAATCCCACGACCCAAGTAGTTGCGATCACCACCTGAACCCGATCACCTCCAGCCCGGCGCGCCATTCGCTGGGGCGGCTGCTCACATATGAACGCAGAACCTGACCGTCCGGGCCCAGTGCGAACCCGTAGCCCAGCTCCGTGTTCCAGCTCATCTGCGGCGTCACCCCGCGCTCAGAACCCACGCCCGGCGCACGCATCCGATCATCGCCCCATAGCTGTAATCCGCTGCCCAGGCCGCCGCCCAGCGAGCCCGCATGGCCCCAGGCCGGCGTCAGTGAGAACGACAGGCCCGCGCCATTCTCTTGCGGCTTGAGACCCAGGCTCAAACCCACACCCGCATCGCCATATCCTGAGACCGTGTGTAACAGC
>RKRX01000120.1 GCA_007571185.1 Oceanicaulis sp. | reverse complement strand
CGGAGTCAGCGTGAACGTACCCGACCCGCTCGCAGAACCCGCAGCAAGGGTGATCTCAAAGTCAGACACCGCAGCATAGTCCACGCCAGAACTGGCCGTGCCGCCGCCAACCGATACCGTAACCGTGCGGGCCTCACCGAACCGCGTCGAACCGTCCAGCGCCGCGGTCACCGTCACCGTTGTCGCACTGGCGCTCTCAGAAATTGCGGTCTGGTCACCTGCAGTCGCTGAATCAAGATCCGCCGTCAGCGTGACAGTGGGGTGATCGTCATCAGTCACTGTGACATGGACCGTGCCTGTGGCTTTTCGCCCCCCCCCACCCGGGATAGGCGCGCTCAGCCCAATGGTCGCTGTGCGATCAGAGGGGTTGTCGATATCATCGTTCACTCCGGTCACCGTCACGGTCTGCTCAACATTCCAGTTGGACCGGGTAAAGGTGAGTGTGCCGGTCTCTCCCGGCGTGCCGCCACCGATGCTCAGCTTCGCCGCTGTATCGTCGCTGCTCGTCACCGTCACCGTGATACCAACAAGCGGCCTGCGCCGCAGTTTCACCGTAAAAGTCTCCGTACCGCCGTTCTCGTCCACCGTCAGCGCAGTCTTTGAAACCGGGAACCCGTCGTCGTTATCGGTGATCGTAACAGTCGTGACGCCCACATTGACTTGTCCGTCTACAGAAGACGAGGGGCCGATGATGGACAGGAACTCGTCACCTTCATGCAGAACGTCCTCGATCGGGGTTAGCGTGAAACTCCCCGACCCGGTCGTTCCTCCCGCAGCGATGCTAATGTCGAAATGGTCCACACTAGCGGTGTAATCTACGCCCTTTCGGGCCGAGTCCACGCTAGCTCCTCCGTCAGCGACAGGACTGCCTATGTCGATTCGTATTGTCTGAGCTTGGGACAGCGGCTGACCGTTGGCCCGTGTCAGCGTCACGTTCACCGTCGTGGCGTCAGCACCCTCGGCAATTGTGGTCTGATCCCCCAGCCGCGCTGTGTTGGTATCCACCGTTAGTAGAAAACTGATGGGCTGCGCAGCCGCAGGCGACGAAACCGCAAGCAGAACAGGAGTGAAGAGAGTGGCCAGGAAAGCCGTGAGCCAGAACCGGTGGTTCAACATATGGCCAATCCAATGTTCAGAACGCATGTCAAACAGTCTCCTTCGCAAACTTTGCAAACCCTGGGCCTGCAGCCCGGGCGATTCCCCACGAGACAGAGCCGATCTTGTTACTCCGTCTTGAGGTCTTGAGGTCTTGAGGTCTTGAGGTCTTGAGGTCTTGAGGTCTTGAGGTCTTGAGGCTGGCATGGTAGCATACTCACCGCGCTGTCGTCAACTCAGGTCGAAAGCGGTGATCTCCCTTCGATTCCATCTCTATCAACAACACCGCCGCAACCACACCCGGGAACCGTGCAGAACACGGGATCCAAGCGAAAGTGCACACAATGCCCTCCCGCAGATACAGCAGCCACGGTGCTCTATCAAGGCTCACATGTCGATGGTATGCGATGTGTCCGATTTATGCAACACGCAAAGTGTCGTGTAGCACGATCGTTGACAACCGTCACCGACAGGGTGACCGGAGCCGGTTTCACCTGTTTTTGCCGGTATACAGATGTGACCGGGATGCCGTAAGCGTCGAATATCACCGCCTATATGGGATGCGTTCCGGGTCATTGACGCACAGAGTGCAGAGAGGAGTTCGCATGAACGTCGCGGCGGCAGAACGCGTTCAGCGCAGCTTTAGCCGCAGTTTCCCAGGTTACCATGACTCAGCGGGGCAACAGGCGCAGATAGCGCGGCAACTCGTGCAGCGCATGTCTGATTCGGATGCGCCCAGGGCATACGGATCTGTTTTTGAGATCGGGTGCGGGACAGGACATTTGACTGCAGCCCTGCATCGGCGTTTCAGCTTTGAAAACGCTGTTCTGAATGACCTGACGCCGGAGGCTAGCGCGACCGCCTGTATCTGGGGGGCGGACTTTCTGCCGGGTGATATTCGTAACGTGATCTGGCCGACTCGGCAGGATCTGATCGCGTCAACATCAATGATCCAGTGGCTGGATGCTCCGGGCGACATCGTGCATCATGCGGCCCGGTCCCTTGCGCCAGGCGGCTGGCTGGCGATTTCAGGTTTTGGACCTGATCAATATGCCGAGTTGTCGTATCTTGGTTCACGTTCACAGGCGCCGGGTCTTTGCGAGCCGGATGTTCTGGCGCAGGCTGTGCAGGCGGCCGGAGATGAACTGGAAGTCGTTGATCTCTGGCAGGACCAACGCAAATTGTGGTTCGATACCCCAGAGCATGTGTTGCGCCATCTCCGTAAGACTGGTGTGAACGGCCGGGCGGCCCATGTCTGGACACGTTCGACGCTGGCCGCATTCTGTGAGAATTACCGTCGAACCTTCGCCACCTGTGACGGCGTTCCCCTAACCTATCATCCGGTCTGGGTTGTCGCGCGAAAAAGCGGGTGCAGGACAACCTGAAAATGCAAGGGTCAAAAAAGGCGCGCCTGTTCATCACACCCGCGTCAAGTCCGGGAAGTCGCTGGAGAACCGGATCGAGTGCAGCAGTTTCTCAACATGACGCTTGACGAGAGGTGACAGCCCGGTTAAGGTGCGCGCCTGATTCTGGAAGTGAGCGGCGATCCACCCGATGTCATCGGGGCTTATGCGTCGTCTGAAACTGGAATATAAGCACATTGATCACCGCCCGTCGGCGAACGATCCAGGTCGTTGCGCCCCGGTCGGTTGTCGCAGTCTCAAGGGTTATTCGGACCCGAACGGGAAAACGAAACAGAAGGCGGATAAATGCCTACAGTCAACCAGCTTATCCGCAAGCCGCGGAAGGACAAGCCAAGGCGGAATAAAGTCCCCGCGCTTCAGGCGTGTCCGCAGCGCCGCGGCGTTTGCACGCGCGTGTACACCACAACCCCGAAGAAGCCGAACTCGGCGCTTCGCAAAGTCGCCAAGGTTCGCCTAACAAATGGCTACGAGGTTGTGAGCTATATCCCGGGTGAGGGTCATAACCTGCAGGAACACTCTGTGGTCCTGATCCGCGGGGGGCGTGTGAAAGACCTTCCGGGCGTGCGTTATCACGTCCTGAACGGCGTTCTCGATACCCAGGGCGTCAAAGGTCGGCGCCAGCGGCGCTCCAAATACGGCGCCAAGCGCCCGAAATAGCAGATATGGCGCCAAGCGCCTAAAACAAGGAGAGGCGTTATGTCTCGTCGTCACCGCGCGGAAAAGCGTGAGATTCTTCCAGACCCGAAATTTGGGGACCGCGATCTGACCAAGTTCATGAACTACATCATGATCGATGGCAAGAAATCGGTGGCCGAGCGAATCGTTTACGGGGCTCTTGAGATCATCGAGGAAAAGGTCAAGCGCGAACCGGTGCGTGTCTTCCACGAAGCCATGAGCAATGTGGCGCCGGAAATCGAAGTGCGATCACGTCGTGTGGGCGGCGCCACCTATCAAGTTCCAGTTGAAGTTCGTCCCGATCGCCGCAAGGCGCTCGCGATCGGCTGGGTGGTTGGCGCGGCGCGTAACCGGAATGAAAATACCATGCGCGAAAGGCTGGCCGCCGAACTCATGGACGCCGCTTCCAACCGCGGCTCTTCGGTCAAGAAGCGTGAAGACACGCACAAGATGGCCGAAGCCAACCGCGCCTTCGCCCACTACCGTTGGTAATCTAATCAGTCTGACGCCTGCCTCCTGATCCAAGGATCTTCCCCATGGCCCGCGAGTATAAAATCGAGGACTACCGCAATTTTGGCATCATGGCTCACATTGATGCCGGCAAAACTACTACCACTGAGCGGATCCTCTACTACACCGGCAAGTCGCACAAA
>RKRX01000150.1 GCA_007571185.1 Oceanicaulis sp. | reverse complement strand
TGGATCAGCGGGACGGATCGGAGACGATTTATGGCGCTTTTTCGGGTACGGGGGGCGCTTTTGCGCTGGGTAGCGGCGTGGGTCGCAATGACAGCTGGAGCGAGTACAGTCTGGGCCTGCGCGTGCGCCTGCCGGGCGATCGGTCACTGGCGTTGAGTTATGACCGTGTTGATGGCCGTCAGAACCTTCTTGATATGGAAGCGCTCTCGGTGGGCACGCGCCTGCGCTTCTGACCGAGATGGGGCGGTTTCACACACTGCACTGAGTATCGTGTTTCTGGGCTTGCTCTCACTTGGGAGCGAGTCCGTGACGTCGTCGTCATTGTATCGTGCATTCACGATTGTGTGCGCCCGCGTATGCCGGCGCGGCTCGACACTATGCCCTGCTGGGCGGTAAACTCCATCTGACCTTGAGCAAACGCCTTTCATGTTGAAGGTCTGACCCTGCTGGAGGAACACTCATGCCTAGTCCGCGCGCTATCCACCATTTCGTCAACGGGCGCTCTGTACCCGGTGCATCCGGTCGTATGAGTGATGTGTTCGATCCCAACACCGGCCGGGTTCAGGCTCGGGTGGATATGGCCGCTGCACAGGAACTCAATGATGCGGTGGGAATCGCCAAGTCCGCCCAACCCGCATGGGCTGCCGCCAACCCTCAGCGTCGCGCTCGTGTCCTGTTCAGGTTTAAACAGCTGTTGGAAGAGAACATGAATGAGTTGGCGGTGCTGCTCTCTTCCGAGCACGGCAAGGTGATTGCCGACGCCAAGGGCGACATCCAGAGAGGTCTGGATGTGGTTGAATTCGCCTGTGGCGCGCCGCACCTGATGAAGGGTGAGTATACCGAGGGTGCAGGCCCGGGTATCGACGTCTACTCGATGCGCCAGGCCTTGGGCGTGGTGGCGGGTATCACCCCGTTCAACTTTCCTGCCATGATTCCCATGTGGATGTTCAGTGTGGCGATCGCCTGTGGCAATGCCTTCATTCTCAAGCCTTCTGAAAAAGATCCCTCGGTTCCGGTGCGTTTAGCCGAACTGATGAAGGAGGCGGGACTGCCTGATGGCGTGCTGAACGTTGTCCATGGCGGTAAGGAAGCGGTGGACGCGATCCTGGACCATGAGGATATCAAGGCGGTCAGTTTTGTGGGCAGCTCTGATGTCGCCCGGTACATCTATTCCAGAGGCGCTGCTGCCGCTAAGCGTGTGCAGGCCATGGGCGGCGCCAAGAACCATGGGGTCATCATGCCTGATGCCGATCTCGACCAGGTGGTGCGTGATCTGGTGGGGGCGGCTTATGGCTCGGCGGGTGAACGCTGCATGGCGCTGCCGGTTGCTGTCCCGGTGGGTGAGGATACCGCTGAGCGCCTGTTGGAAAAACTTCTACCCGAGATTGGAAAGTTGACCCCGGGTATTTCAACCGATCCTGATGCCGCGTACGGTCCGGTGGTCTCCCGAGCGCACAGGGAGAGGGTGGAGCGTTATATTCAGATGGGCGTGGACGAAGGCGCAGACCTGATTATCGACGGCCGGAATTTCGAACTTCAAGGTCATGAGAATGGCTTCTTCATTGGTCCGACCCTGTTTGATCATGTGACCGTGGACATGCGTTCCTATCAGGAGGAGATATTTGGTCCGGTCCTTCAGATCGTGCGCGCCGGAGACCTGGAAGAAGCCGCCAAGCTGCCCACCCGTCACCCGTATGGTAACGGCGTAGCCATTTTCACTCGCAACGGTCTGGCTGCACGTGAATTCGCTTCCAGGGTCAATGTGGGCATGGTCGGTGTAAACGTGCCGATCCCGGTACCGGTCGCCTACCACACTTTTGGCGGTTGGAAACACTCGGCCTTTGGAAATGCTAATCAGCATGGCATGGAAGGCATTCGTTTCTTCACCAAAATCAAGACTGTCACCCAGCGTTGGCCTTCAGGCAAGCTCACCGACCAAGCCTTCGTTATCCCCACCATGGATTAGGTGTCTGGTCCCGCGATTGAAGCGTTGATCTTTTTTCAGGAGTCGAAGCGCTCCAGAATAGGTTCGTTGCGGTCGTTGACACGCGACGCAGTATTGAAGATCGCAAAACCGGATTGATAAACCGCTTAATCCTAAAGGCTCTACATAAGACTCGGCCCAGACGAAGGGTTTTTGTATTTGTGTCAAGCTATAAAATCCGGCAAGAACCTGTTCCTGGGTACGGACTGGTCGGCGCGTGCGTCAGGGCTGCACGAAGGATGTGGTTCGTGTTTCAGAGAGCAAGGGTCTGCATGTGCATGTCGCATTTCTGCCAATAGGAGAGAGTTCATGTATAATATCAAAACTTTACAAAAGGGCTGGCTCACTGCTGCGTCCGTGACGGCTTTGACGTTGGGGGGCCTTCCTGGGCCTTGCCTGTTCGCGATGACGTAGGCGTTGCTGGCGCTGTGGATGTGAACAATGTCTGGGCCGGTGTCGGCCAGATGTTCAACCGCACTAGTGGGTTCTGTACCGGTCAGCTGATCAATGCGCGCACCGTCATTACCGCTGCACACTGTGTGGATGGCATTGAGGCGTCCGCTTATGGCGGGGCGCTGGGCGGCGTGCCCATAGCGTTTGGCTTCGCGCCCGTGGCCAATCGCGAGGCGCACATGCAATGGCGTAGTCGCGGCCTGAATAACCGGGACTGGTCCAGCGATCCTGAGGCGCTGTTCTACAACGGATTGCAAGTCCAGTCCCCGTTTGATCTGGTCAGCGAGTTCACCTTCCCCGGTGCTGACGTTGCGCTTGTCACCCTGGATACGCCAGCGATTGGGCTTCCCACCTATGGCATGTTGTTCTCCCCAATTTTGGAAAACACCCCGGTTTCCATGGTGGGCTATGGCGGACACGGCCTTGGCCTGGGCTCAAACCTGGGCATTGATAACAAACGCCGCACGGGTGCGAACATGCTCGATGGTCTGTTCACGAGGAGCCAGTTCCAGGAAGCGGTCTTCGCTGTGCCGAACCTGGATCTGGGCGGGTTCTCCAACAATATCCCGCTCTATCACGTAGATTTTGATCGCCCAGATCGGGATCCCGATGACTGTTCTCGCACGAGTTCGGACGATCTCTTTCCGAATGACATTGTGTGTGAAACCCCTCCACTCACGTTCACATACTATGATCGCACCGACGTTTATTCCACCACGCTTGTCCTCGGCAATCATATTGACTGGTTTCCCGGTGATGCGGTTGAGGGTGAAGCGGGCACGCTGGGCGGGGACTCCGGCGGCGGCCTGTTTGTGAACATGGGTGGTCAGGATCTGGTGATCGGCGTGCTGTCAGGCGGTTGGCTATCGGGGATGTTCCAACCCAGCGAAACTTTGTACGGCGACATTTCCTATTACGCAGCCCTGTTCCAGTTCCAGAACTGGATCGTGGAACAGGATCCCATGATCTATGCTTCGGTGGCGGTGGGCGATGGGGTTTGGTCCAACGCCTCGCGCTGGACTCGTGAGCTGAGCCCGGGATACTACCACGTGGATGACAATGGTGTGTTGCAGAATGGTCTATGGTCTGATGCGCCGAAGACTCTGCAAGAGCCGTTTGACCCTGATGGTCCCAGTTTCGGAACCATTTTTGACACTAAAGTCGAAGATCTGCCGAGCCGTAAATCTGGAACCTCTGGCGAGACAGGCGGGACCAGTGTTGAAGGTTTGAGCAGTACTGCGGATATTTCCGTGACGGTTGTGAGCGGGGATGCGGCTCTGCCGCGGGCGGAGGTCGGGCGGAACACACCACCTTCCAGCGGTTTCTCCATTGGTGATTCCGGCTTCGTGCCCAATAACAGCTACGGTCTGTTCGGGAACTTTACCGGCCCGGCCTCCGGTCAGGTGGCGCGT
>RKRX01000158.1 GCA_007571185.1 Oceanicaulis sp. | reverse complement strand
TTTGGGACTTGGGCAAAGGTTTTGATCCCGGGGGCTCTAACACCCGATCTATGGCGATCTTCGCCACCGCCATCATCATCCCCGTGGCGATCTGGATCCTGGCCGGAGGCTTTTTCTAATGGTTGATTTGCGTACCCCGCTCGCCCGCGCCCGTGGCCTGGGCGCCGCCAGATCCGGCGTTCGCCACTACATCGCTCAACGGGTCTCCGCCTTGGCCCTGTTGATTCTGACGCCGCTTTTTGTCTGGTCCATCGCCCGTCTGCCAAACGTCGGCTACCAGGATGCACACACTTGGATCAGTTCTCCCCCGGGCGCTATCCTGACGCTTCTGACATTGACTGCGACATTTTATCATATGCGTCTGGGTCTTCAGGTCATCATAGAGGATTACATCCGCAAGCCGGTGACCCGGTCCCTGCTTCTGAGTGCGAATACACTGATCACGGCCGGGTTGTGGCTCACGGTTCTGTTCGCCGTGATGACGATCGCAAGCTAGAAGGACGCGGAAACATGTCCGCATATGAATGGATTGATCACACCTATGATGTGGTTGTCGTCGGCGCGGGCGGGTCCGGTCTTCGCGCCGCCCTAGGTGCGGCGCAGGCGGGTTTGAAAACCGCCTGTATCTCAAAAGTCTTCCCTACTCGCTCCCATACCGTGGCGGCGCAGGGCGGCATTTCCGCCTCTTTGGGCAATATGGGTGAAGATGACTGGCGCTGGCACATGTACGACACAGTCAAGGGGGCGGATTGGCTGGGTGATCAGGATTGCATTGAGTATCTGTGCCGCGAAGCGCCAGCCGCCGTGTACGAGCTGGAGCACTGGGGAGCGCCTTTTTCCCGCACCGAAGACGGCAAAATCTATCAGCGCGCCTTCGGCGGCATGACCTGCAATTTCGGTGAAGGCCCTGTGCAACGCACCTGCGCGGCCGCCGACCGGACTGGTCACGCCATTCTGCACACCCTGTATGGGCAGTCCCTGCGTCACGCCGCCGAATTCTTCATTGAGTACCTTGTGCTTGACCTGATCATGGATGATGACGGCGCCTGTATCGGCGTCACCGCCTGGAAACTCGACGACGGCACTTTACACCGTTTCCGCGCCCAGAAAACCATCCTGGCCACCGGCGGTTATGGCCGCGCTTACTTCTCCGCCACCTCAGCCCACACGTGTACCGGGGATGGCAACGCCATGGTGCTGCGCGCCGGCTTGCCGCTTCAGGACATGGAATTTGTCCAGTTCCATCCCACTGGCATTTACGGCTCGGGATGCCTGATCACCGAAGGCGCGCGCGGCGAGGGCGGTTACCTGACCAACTCTGAGGGCGAGCGCTTCATGGAGCGCTATGCCCCCAACGCCAAGGATCTGGCCTCCCGTGACGTGGTGTCCCGCTCCATGACAATGGAAATCCGTAACGGCCGCGGCGTGGGTGAAAATGGCGACCACATTCACTTGCATCTTGATCATCTGGATCCTGACATCCTGGCCGAGCGCCTGCCGGGCATTTCCGAAAGCGCCCGGATTTTTGCAGGTGTGGATGTCACCAGGCAGGCGATCCCGGTGATCCCGACCGTTCACTACAACATGGGCGGTATCCCGACCAATTACCACGGAGAAGTTCTGACCAAGGTCGGCAATAACCCTGACCAGGTGGTTCCCGGCCTGATGGCCGTAGGTGAAGCCGCCTGCGTGTCCGTGCATGGCGCAAACCGTCTGGGTTCAAACTCGCTGATCGATCTTGTGGTGTTCGGGCGCGCTGCAGGCCGACGCTGCGGGGAGACCGTTCAGCCGGGCGCCGCCCAGCGTGAACTAGACAGCCGCGCAGGCGAAGCCGCCCTGTTGCGTTTGGACGGGATGCGTCGCGCCGACGGGAATGTCAGAACTGCGCAATTGCGTCTGGAAATGCAGCGCATCATGCAGGAAAATTGTGCGGTGTTCCGCACGCAGGAGATTCTGGACGAAGGCGTGCGGCGCATCGCCAAAGTCTATGAAAACTCGTCCGATATCCGCATCAATGACCGCTCCATGGTCTGGAACACCGATCTGGTCGAGGCTCTGGAGTACGAAAACCTGATTGCTCAAGCCGCCGTGACGGTGAACTCGGCCGCTGCTCGGACCGAAAGCCGCGGCGCGCATGCCCGTGAGGATCATCCCGAGCGCGACGACAGAACATGGATGAAGCACACCCTGGCCTGGCTTGCCGCCGACGGTTCAGTGAAGCTCGACGATCGCCCGGTGCACGACTACACCCTGTCTGATGATATCGCTTATATTGAGCCCAAGGCGCGGGTTTACTAACCCCTGTCAAGCGCGCCTCTCGCCTGCTAACCAAGAAGCGGAACCGCCCCCATGGTCCAACTGACGCTCCCCAGACACGCTCGGGTCAAGACAGGCAAAACATGGCCGCAACCCGAAAGCACAGCCCCCGAGCACGTGCGTGTCTTCAAGGTCTATCGTTATGATCCTGAAATGGGCGGCAACCCCTCCTGGGATACCTATTACGTGGACACCGCCAGGTGCGGCCCGATGGTGCTGGACGCTCTGTTCTTCATCAAGAACGAGATTGACACCACCCTGGCCTTCCGCCGCTCATGCCGTGAAGGCATTTGCGGCTCCTGCGCCATGAATATCGGCGGACGGAACACAATCGCCTGCACCAATGGCATTGACGAGCACGAGGGGACGATCACTATCTCCCCGCTGCCGCACCAGTCGGTGGTTCGCGACCTGATTCCGGATCTGACCGATTTCTACGCCCAGCTAGCCTCCATCAAACCCCATCTACAGACCAGTACTCCAGAACCGGAGAAAGAATGGCGGCAGAGCCCGCAGGAACGTCAGGAGCTTGATGGTCTGTATGAGTGCATTCTGTGCGCCTCATGCTCAACCTCCTGCCCGTCCTATTGGTGGAACTCTGACAGGTATCTGGGCCCGGCGGCGCTGTTGCAGGCTTATCGCTGGATTACCGACAGTCGGGATGAAGCGACCGGAGAGCGCCTTGACGAGCTGGAAGACCCCTTCAAGCTTTATCGCTGTCACACCATCATGAACTGCGCCAATGTGTGCCCGAAGGGGCTGAACCCAGCCAAAGCCATTGGCCGCATCAAGGAGTTGATGGTCGAGCGGCACACTTGATGGGCGATAAGGCGCCCAAGGCGGTTGTCTTCGATCCGTCCCGCTGATCCAGAGCTATGCCCGCATAGCCATGGGTCTCAAACAAAGGGAATTATACGCTTAAGTGCCATTGATAATTAAATCAATTGGTTAGGAGTATTTCCCAACTCATTCATAGTCGTCATCATTATTTTAAATTCCTCAACAACATAGACAAAAAGCTTTCTGGAATTCTAAATTTAGGTTTTTTCTTACTTCCAAATATTTCAGAATGTGAACCTATTCTAACAAAATTAACTGTATTGGTTGTATATGAAATTTTATACACTAACAAAATATTGCTGAATTGCTGTTAGTATGAACCAATCACATATGGCGTTTTTTTCCCATGAGGTATCCTTACACACATTTTCACATGTTTGGATGCTTCTGGTGGCTGTTATGAAGCGCTGAGGCACTATCCTAGCATTACCGGAGCGGTTTAATTTGAGGGAATGGAGATATTTTCAGAAACTGTGGAAGAAAACTGTTCAAAAGTCCAGCATACCCGGGTCAGTTTACAATAGCATCTTCATCTTGATGGGCCAATGCTTGGGGTACTATTTTATGTGGTTCTATACCAGATCCTTCGTCAACAGGTCAGTCCACTACATTATTTGGTGTAAGTTTTGCTGGTTGGAGAGCTCGTTGTTGGCATCGGCATGATCGAAAATAAGGCATTTGTGAAGGTTACTGTATGGATCATGATT
>RKRX01000200.1 GCA_007571185.1 Oceanicaulis sp. | reverse complement strand
TTTTAGACCGGGCTGCGACAAACAGTGATCAAAGGTTCTCTTTTGGGCATCGCGGATGTATACAGCGCCCCTCTCTTGCCCAGCTCGACGAGAATCCCGAACCATGGCTGATCTTCATTTGGAAATCTCAAAGGATTTCACCTTTGAGGCCGCGCATTATTTCGACCACAAGGATGCCGATCATCCGTTCTCACGGATGCATGGTCATTCCTTCGCCGGAACTGTAACGCTGACCGGCTCGCGCGCATTGCAGAATGGCATGGTTAAAGATTTTTATGAAATCGAAGCCGAGATCGACAAAATCAGGGAGCAACTTGATCACCACCTGCTCAACAAGGTGGAAGGACTGGAACATCCCTCCCTAGAAGCCATAGCCTCATGGGTCTTCAAACGCCTTGAGACAACCCTGCCTGGCCTCGTGACAGTCGAAATCCGCCGTCCTAGCCGAGGCGAGCGCGCCATGGTGCGGAAGCGCTAGAGCGCCTCAAACACATCCCGGTCAAGACGCGGGTCAAAGTGCTGTCCGCCATCCACGCAGATGATCTGACCCGAAACCGAGGGCGTGTGGACAAAAAAGCGTAATGCCATCACCAGGTCTTCAGGCGTTGGCCCCCGCCCTAATGGCGTATCGGCATGCACGCGTTCAAAAGCCTCTTGCGTGTGATGGGCGCTTGACAGTGTCAGGCCAGGCGCGATGCCATTGACCCGAACTTTGGGCGCCAGAGATCGCGCCAGCATCTCTGTCATCGTCTTCAACGCCGCCTTACTTAATGTGTAAGAGAAATAATCAGCGTTAAGATTGAAGAGTTTGTAGTCCAACAGATTGACCACCGCCGCCTGGTCCAACCCTTGCATGGCCAGCGCTTTGGTCAACAGAGCCGGCGCCAGCGTATTGGCGCTGAGGTGAGTATGAAACGACCCGGCATTCAGATCGGAAAAATGGTCTTTCTGGAACATTGAAGCGGAATTAACCAGCACACCCACAGGACCCAGCACTTCTTGCGCCCGACTGATCAGGGTTTCTGCTTCTTCGGGCTGGCTGAGGTCCGCCCCCAGCGATACAGCGCGAACGCCGCGCTCTGAGATATGCCTGGCCAGTGCAGCAGCTTCTTCGGAAGAGCGATTGTAATGGATAATGAGGTCAAATCCGTCCTCGGCCAGGGCCTCAGCGAAAGCACGGCCCAGACGTTTCGCCCCCCCGGTCACCAATGCGGCAGTTTGAAATCTGATTGAGATCTTCTGCATACTCCCGCCTGTCTTTCAGCTTGATCAGCGTACTACAGCCCCACAAGTTCTACCCGACGCAAAAGAAGTTTATACACGTCAACCCGATCATATAGAGTCTCATGCATGAAGCTTGATGCTGTAACTGCTGACCCGGATCCTGCCCGTCGTCCCGGTTCTGTGGGTGAGCGGATGAGCGTGCGCGTCAAGCGTTTGCGCCTCGAAGCCGGGGTAGGCGTGTATGATTCAGAGCGCGGGCGCAAACAACCGCTGGAAGTGAGTCTGGAAGCGGAAGTGGCCCCTGAGGCCGCTCGCCCCGATGGCGCGCTGGACGTGGCGGTCAATTACGCCGCCATGGCCGGGATCGTGCGCCAGATCGTCGCTTCGACGCACCACGATCTTCTGGAAGATCTGGCCCAGAAAATCGCCGATACTTTGTTCGCCGATACCCGCGTGAAGCGCCTGGAGCTGACGCTGGACAAACTCGCCACGCTTGAGGACGCGGTCAGTGTGGGCGTGAGCCTCAGTCGCTGGCGCTGACACTCACTCCTTGCTCTCTATCCTGACCACATGATCAAAGCAAACCGTCCTCCTCCTCCTCCGATTGACCGCACCGGCGACGCTGCACCCGAGATCGCCCACAAGGAGTGTCGCACTGGGCCTGAAATCATTGCCGATTATGTGAAAACCCTGTCCACAGGACCGGGCGTTTATCGCATGTATGGCAAAGATGGTGAACTTTTGTATGTGGGCAAGGCTCGGAGTCTGAAAAACCGGGTGTCGAACTATGCTAGGTTCGGCGGACACACCAACCGTATCGCGCTGATGATTTCGTTGACCCGGTCCATGGAATTCGTGCTGACCCGCACCGAAACCGAAGCCCTGCTGCTGGAAGCCAACCTCATCAAGCGGCTCAAACCTCGCTTCAACATCTTGCTGCGTGACGACAAGTCTTTCCCCTATATTTTGATAAAGCGCGAGCACGAGGCCGCCCAGCTGACCAAGCATCGCGGCGCGCGCAAGGCTAAGGGGGAGTATTTTGGCCCGTTCGCCAACGCGAGCGCCGTGAACCAGACCCTGAACACCCTGCAGAAAGCCTTCGGCATCCGCACCTGTTCCGACAACGTTTATGAAGGGCGCACCCGACCCTGCATGCTCTATCAGATCAAGCGTTGTGCAGGCCCGTGTGTCGATCTGATTTCAGCCGGGGATTACAACGCCTTGGTGGAAGAAGCGGTGGACTTCATGTCTGGCCGGTCCAACGCCTTGCGCGAGCGTTTGCAGGCGGACATGCTGGCGGCCTCGGAGAACCTTGGTTTTGAAACGGCAGCCAAGTTGCGCGACCGGATACGGGCAATCGCTGCGGTCACAAGTCGGCAGGATGTGAACACGCACGGGGTGAAAGATACCGACGTAATCGCGCTGCACCAGGAAGGCGGAAAGACCTGCGTACAGATATTCTTCTTTCGAGCAGGGCAGAACTGGGGTAATCGCGCCCTGTATCCCAGGCACGGACCTGACGTCACCCCCGGCGAAATCACTTCAACTTTTATCGCCCAGTTCTACGATGATAAACCTGCGCCGCGGAAGATTCTGACCAGCGTGCAACCCGAACAGATCGAATTGCTGACCGAGGCCCTGACTCTGCGCGCCGGCTATCCGGTGGAGATACGCACACCCAAGCGCGGGCATGGGAAAGTACTGGTCGAAGCCGCCTACCGCAATGCTCGTGAAGCTTTGGGACGCTCACTGGCGGAGAGTAGATCCTGGGCGAAACTGCTCGATGGTGTGGCGAGCGTATTTGATTTGGACAATCGCCCTCAGCGTATCGAAGTTTATGACAACTCTCACATCCAGGGGACAAACGCTCTGGGAGCCATGATCGTGGCGGGTCCGGACGGGTTTGAGAAATCGGGCTACCGCCGATTCAACATGAAGGGAAGTGACGCCGCCACCCACGATGATTTCGCCATGATGAGGATCATGCTGCGGCGGCGCTTTACTCGACTTCAAAAAGAACGCGATAAGGGCTCTCCCATCCCTGATCTGGTGCTGATTGATGGCGGCAAGGGCCAGCTGAGCGCTGTCATGGCGGTCATGGAAGAGCTGGGAATCAGGGATATAACGGTCGCTGCAGTGGCAAAAGGGCCGGATCGCAACGCCGGTCAGGAAGTGTTCTACACGCCCGGCAAACCACCGATCCGTCTGCCCGTAAATGACCCGGTGCTGTACTATCTGCAACGAATCCGCGATGAGGCGCATCGTTTCGCCATCACCGGCCACCGGGCTAAACGCACCAGGCAGATGAAGAAAAATCCGCTGGATGACATCCCCGGCGTGGGCGCTGCTCGCAAGAGCGCGCTCCTCAAGCATTTCGGCTCTGCGCGGGCGGTGACCCGGGCCAACCTTGGCGATCTTGAAGCGGTGAACGGGATATCAAAATCGCTCGCGTTGAAAATCTATGAACATTTCCATGAATGATCTTGTGCGACAGCTCCCTAACCTGATCACAATACTTCGGGGCGTCGCCGGGGCCGTGGGAGGGTGGTTTCTGGTTGCAAGCTCCCGGGCGGAGTTCGAGTACGAGGCCGCCCGCTTGGGACTGATGGCTGCATCAGTATTCATGATTGCCGCCTTCACCGACTGGCTCGACGGGACGCTGGCCCGGGT
>RKRX01000087.1 GCA_007571185.1 Oceanicaulis sp. | reverse complement strand
TCGTCTGAGGTCTGAGGTCTGAGGTCTGAGGTCTGAGGTCTGAGGTCTGAGGTCTGAGACTTGGCATTGTAACATCTCCCTGGTTCACAGTCAACGCGAAAATCGCGGGATTGTCCTCACAAAGGTCACCTGATGACACCACCGAGCTGTGATTCTACAACAAGACTCCCCCTCCGGTCAACACCGCGCTGAATCATTTTTCGCAGACTGCTATAGAGGGATTCATCAAGGACGGTTGACTGACTGCCGCTAAAGATTTCCTGACCTCTTCCCATGTCCCATGCCTTTATCGCGTGCTGAAAATCGGATGCAGCGCGCCCTTGACCTTAACGCTGTGCGCCCTAGACTGCCGCAATGTTTTGTCAAGAACTGGCGGGAGGGTTCCATGAAAGGATGGTTTGGCATTGCGCTATGGCGTCGTGTGCTGGGCGCGCTGGCGCTGGGGGTGATTTTCGGCGCGATATTGAGTCAGGCTCTGGGCGGTGACGCCGCGGCCGATTGGCTGGAGACCTGGATCAAACCGGTGGGCGATTTGTTCATTCGCCTGATTCGTATGTTGATCATACCGCTGATCTTAACAACGCTGATCGCAGGCGTTGTGGCGCTGGGCAATCCTGGGAAGCTGGGCTCCATCGGGTTGAAGACCTTGGCGTTATATTTCGCCACCACTTTCTTTGCGAACATTATCGGAATTATTTTCGGCTTGATTTTCCGTCCAGGCGCAGGCGTGGATCTGGGCGGCGCTGAACCGCGCGCGGTGTCCACAGACTCTGCAAGCCTGGCGGACCGGCTGTTGGCGATCGTTCCGGCCAACCCGGTCGCCGCGCTGGCGAATGGGGATGTGCTGGCGGTGATTTTCTTCGCCATCATGCTGGGCATCGGCATTTTGATGGCGGGTCATCAGGGCAAGAAGGTAGGAGATTTGTTCACCCAAGCCGCAGAAGTGGTGCTGAAAGTCACCCATATCGTGATGGAAATGGCGCCGTTCGGTGTGTTCGCCCTGGTCAGCTTCACCGTCGCCAACCAGGGTCTGGAAGCGCTCAGTTCCATTGCGATCCTGATTGTGGCGGTCTATGCCGGGCTGCTCACCCATGCCGTGCTGGTTTATGGCGGTTTGCTGCGCTTTGTACTGAACCTGCCGGTGATGAATTTCGTGCGCGGCATGACGGACGCCATCGCGGTCGCCTATTCCACCGCGAGTTCCTCGGCGACCCTGCCGGTGACCATCGCCAACGCCAGCGAAAATCTGGGCGTGAAAAAATCTGTCGCCGGTTCGGTTTTGCCGCTGGGCGCCACCATCAACATGGATGGCACCGCGCTCTATCTTGGCATTTTGGCGTTGTTCACCGCCCAGGCGTTCGGCTATGATCTGACCTTCACCAATTATGTGCTGATCGCCCTGACCGCGGCCATTGTGTCCATCGGCGCCGCCGGCATTCCTTCCGCATCCCTGTTCCTGCTGGCGATCGTACTGGGCACGTTTGACGTGCCGCCCGAGCAAATCGCCATCATAGTGGGCTTTATTCTACCGGTGGACCGGATCATGGACATGGCCCGCACCGCGCTGAACGTCACCGGCGACGCCACTGTGGCGACCGCCGTGGCGAAATGGGAAGGCGAGCTGGATGAAGGTCGTTTCCGCCAGCCCGCCGATCGCGCCTGATCCCGGGGCCGTCCTGTTCGCGAACCGATGCTGAACCGGTCGCGCCGCCGCCGCGTACACCCTACAAACACGGAGAGGGCGCCATGACGGTTATTCGTATTTTCGCCTTGCTGGGCGGACTGGTTCTGCTGGGATTGATTGTCTGGGCGGCGGGGGCCGCCGGGCAGTCCTTGGGAGAGGCCATCGCCTGGCTGATCTCAAATCCCTGGGGGGTGGTCAGCCTGGCTGATCTTTATCTGGGCTTTTTTTTCATGGCCGTTCTGATCTGGCTGTTGGAGCCCAACAAGGTGATCGCCCTGGCGTTCATCGCACCCCTGCCGTTTCTGGGCAATGTTTGGGCGGCGGTCTGGGTAGCCTGGCGATTGGCCCGGGTTGTGCAAAAACCAAAGCCGGGCGATCACAAAACCGACATGGCCTGATTGCAGGCGTGACAGAGCCGGGAGCGGTGTCTAAAGCGGCCCGATGTCCGTTTCACCTTCCTCCTCTGACAGGCTGGATCCCGCACGCGCCGGCGCCGCCGCGCTGGCGGGGTATTTCATTTGGGGTCTGAGCCCGGTTTTTTACAAAGGACTCGCCTTCGCCGGGGCGGCGGAGATCGTATTGCACCGGGCGTTCTGGTCCGCCCCGTTCCTGCTGGTCCTGCTGGCGCTGGCCCAGCGCACCCGCTCGACTTTCGATGTTCTGGCCGATCGCAGAACGCTGGGCGTTTTGGCCTTCACCTCGCTGTTGATCGCGGCGAACTGGTGGGTGTTTATCTATGCCGTCAACACTGACCGGGTGTTGGAAGTCTCCCTGGGTTATTTCATCAATCCGCTGATGAATGTGGCGGTGGGGGTATGGGTGGCCAGCGAACGGTTCAACCGTTGGCGCGCCATCGCGGTGGGGCTGGCAGGGCTTGGCGTGCTCAACCAGATCGTCACTGTAGGCGAATTGCCCTGGCTGGCGCTGTTTCTGGCCAGCTCGTTCACCGTCTATGGCTATGTCCGCAAGACGATCCGGGTGGATGCGCGCATCGGGTTGTTCTGGGAAACGCTCATTATCGGCGCGCCCTCGATCCTGGTGCTGATTGTGATCGGGATCACCACTGGCGACAGCCATTTCACCGATGGCCCTTATGAAATGATCATGCTGATCCTGTCCGGCCCGATAACGGTGATCCCGCTGTTATTTTTCTTGATGGGCATGCGCGGGCTGACCTTCGCCACAATCGGCATATTGCAGTTTATCGCTCCTAGCCTGCAATTCGCCGTAGGGCTGGCCTATGGCGAACCCTTCAGCGCCGCACACCTGATCACTTTCGCCCTGATCTGGTCGGGGCTGGCGGTGTTCATATTTGAGCTTTTACATTTTGAACGGCGTCACCAACGCCTTCCCGCCTGACACCCAGTTGACCGGTTGAGTCGGGACGAGCAAGTAGTTTACGGATTGCACGATACAGGGCGATCAGCCTGGTGGTTGCTAATCCCGTTGGCCGGGTATCTGGCCATGTACGTGTATCTGGTCGGGCTCGTGGTCAGCATTATCGGGGACATAGGTCTATGGGCAGGCTTGGGGGTTACCCTTGTCCTCGAGGACATTGCGAGTTTGATCAGTTGGATTATCTTGCTTGTATTCTGCATTGTAGACAGCCAGCCGGGCTCCAACAAATACGGTCCGAACCCGAAGGACATGGACACAGCCGCCGCCGAATAAGGGAATTATCCCGCAGAGCCCCATTTCCCACTGGCTTATCAAGCTGAGAAATTGAATTAGGCGCATATAGTAGGTGAAGGCTTTTGTAACCGGTAATTCAATGTATAATTTCCAATTTTTTAATCATGCTAAACCAAGATCGGCATGTGAACCTAATCTTACTAACAAAAGTGTTTCAAGGCCAGGTTTTGCATATATTAAAAGCAAATCTGGTTTAAGATAACATCCCCTATGATTGACCCAATCACCAACTAATATATGATCTTTATATTTATACGGTAAACTCAAATCTTGTTTTAGCTTACTAACAATAAAATTAAGTGATTGATCAACATAATTTTTATATCTACTTCATTTCTCATGCTTATAGTCTCGGTGAAAACGGATGTTTTCATTAACTATTCTTGTCATTTTCTAACCAATTATCCAAATGTTTAATTAAATTGACCGGATGATCAATCCGAATATTCTCCCCTCGTTCATCTTCTAGTATATCAGCTATCGTTTCTACCTTGGGAATAATTGAACTATATTTTTTGCTGATTTTCATCTT
>RKRX01000228.1 GCA_007571185.1 Oceanicaulis sp. | reverse complement strand
CTTTCAAACCCCAGAACATGTCCAACAATGCTGCCGCATGCCCGACTGGCGGCGAAATCGGGCGGGCGCAGGCGTTGCAGGCGGCAGCCTCTGGCCTCGAACCTCATCCCGACATGAATCCGGTGCTTTTGAAGCCCCAGACCGACCGCACCGCCCAGGTTGTGGTCCAAGGGCGCGCCATCCAGGCCATGGAGGCGTTCGACTATATCGCACAGCGTGATTGGTTGATGGGGGCGGTGATGGAGAGTTTCGAACGACTCAGCAAGCGTCACGATCTCATCTTCGTCGAGGGTGCGGGCAGCCCGGCGGAGATCAATCTCCGCACCCGCGACATCGCCAATATGGGTTTTGCCCGACAGGCGGGGGTGCCGGTCTGTCTCATCGGGGACATTGAGAAAGGCGGCGTCATTGCGAACCTTGTGGGCACGAAAGCCGTGATCAATCGGGAGGATGCGGCGATGATCAACGGCTTCATGGTCAACAGGTTTAGGGGCGATCCTCGTCTTTTTGATTCAGGCGTCAGCGAAATCGAGTCGCGTACCGGTTGGCCTTGCATAGGGGTCATTCCATGGCTGAACGCCGCCACACGCCTGCCTGCTGAAGATGCAGTGACGTTGAATCGTTCAGAGGCACATCAGGGCGGCGCATTGAAGATCGCCGCCCCTGTTCTCGGTCGTATCGCAAATTTCGATGACGCCGATCCGCTCACGTTGGAGCCGGGCGTTGCTTTTCAATGGGTTCCACCAGGTCGGTCGATTCCGCGAGATACCGACATCATCATCCTGTTCGGCTCCAAATCGACTCTTGGCGATCTGATATTCCTACGCAATCAAGGCTGGGATCATGACATCATCGCCCACGCTCGTGCAGGTGGGCGGGTGCTGGGCGTTTGCGGAGGTTACCAGATGCTGGGACGTCGCATCGCCGATCCGCAAGGTGTCGATGGCTCGCCCGGCGAGGCGGAAGGGCTTGGCCTCCTCAATGTGGAGACTGTGATGACGCCGGACAAACAGGTCGCTCCCGTCACCGGCGCGTGCGCCAGAACCGGTGAAGCAATCTCAGGTTATGAAATCCACATGGGCCGGACAGACGGACCCGACACCGTCCGCCCGTTTGCATACGTCAACGGGAGGCCGGACGGCGCCGCTAGCGCCAACAACCGGGTTCAGGGTTCCTACCTTCATGGCGCCTTCACAAGCGATGGCTTCCGCCGCGCATGGTTGACGGCGGCGGGCGGGCATACCGATGGGTCACCAGGTTATGGCGCTGAAATTAACCGTGCGCTCGACGATCTGGCCGATGGCGTGGAAGCTGCGGTTGATATCGACAGCCTGCTGTCACTTGCCGGAGCGCCGGGCTGGTCGCCGGATAAATGATGGACGCAGCAATGCTGATGCTCCTGGCTTGGGCATTCGAGCTGGCATTTGGCTGGCCTGATTGGCTTTACAGGCGCATCCGTCACCCCGTGGCGTGGCTCGGAAGCCTGATATCAGCATTCGATGTGGTTTTCAATCGCAAAACATTGCCGTACCCGGTGCGGTATCTTGCCGGCATAATCACCACACTCATTATGATTGCGATCGCCACAGGCGCAGCGTTCGCCATATCTGCGCTTTCCCCACAAACTTGGTGGGGCGTTACAGTTGATGCTCTGGTCGCATCCAGCCTCATCGCCTCGCGGAGCCTGCACGCCCATGTGGCCGCTGTCGCCGCTCCGTTGACGACCGGCGACCTTGAAGCGTCTCGCAAGGCTGTTTCCGAGATTGTTGGACGTGACCCGAAAAGCCTTGATGCAGCGGGCATCGCCAGAGCGAGTCTGGAAAGCCTGGCTGAGAATGCTTCTGACGGCGTGATCGCGCCTGTTTTCTGGGGAACCCTCTTCGGTTTGCCCGGGCTTGCCGCCTACAAGGCGATCAATACACTTGATTCCATGATTGGCCACAGGAATGAACGCTATGCAGTCTTTGGCGGATTCGCAGCCCGGCTGGATGACCTCGCCAATTTTGCTCCAACCCGGCTGACGGGCCTGCTGATCGCCGCCGCCAGCATGAAGCCTTCATCGTTGAAAATCATGATCCGTGACGCCCGCCATCATCGTTCACCCAATGCGGGTTGGCCTGAAGCGGCTATGGCCGGTGCGCTCGGTGTGCGGTTGTCGGGACCACGCCGCTATGGCGCACATGTCAGCAAGGATCCCTGGTTGAATGAAGAAGCGCGCGATCCTTCCGCAACCGATATCCTGATCGCCCTCACGCTCTACAAACGAACCATGGCGCTTGCAGTCTGTATTTTGGCGCTGACGGTCCTGGGATTCGCAATATGAGTGGTGACCTTGTTCATGGCGGTGCGCTCGACGCCATGTGCGCAGCTTTTCCACAGGCTCCTGAACCATGGATCGACCTTTCCACCGGCATCAATCCCTGGGCGTATCCAGACACAGACGTGTCACAAGCAGCCGTGACCCACTTACCAACACTGTCGGCTAGAGAGGCTTGCAGAGAAGCCGTGGCGTCAGCGATTGCCGCACCCGGGCATGTCTTGCTGCTCGCGCCCGGCAGTGAGCTGCTGATCCGTCTCTTGCCGGATGTGATCCGGCCACGCCGTATCGCAGTTCTGTCACCAACCTATGGCGACCACGTTTCTGTCTGGAAACGTGCGGGAGCAGACATCATTGAAACCCCTGATCCTTTGAGCCTCGCACCCTCGGTCGATGCCGTCATTGTCACCAACCCGAACAACCCCGATGGTCGAATTTTTGATCGCGAGGATCTGGAAACAGCCCGCCAGGCTCTTGCGGCTCGGAACGGTTGGTTGATCGTGGACGAAGCCTATGCTGATCTTGTTCCTGAACAGAGCCTTGCAATACACGGCGGCGCCGAGGGCCTGATGATCTTGCGTTCCTTTGGCAAATTCTTCGGCCTGGCCGGCATTCGTCTCGGCGCATTGCTTGCCCCGGCGTGCGTGCGCGAAGCCATGGCCGAGCGCTTGGGGATATGGCCTGTCTCTGGCATCGCTCTGGAAATCGGCGCGCGGGCCTATGCCGATACAGATTGGCAAACACAGACCCGGGCAAAACTGGCGACTGCGTCAACTCGATTTGACACTATTCTTGAGACAGCAGGACTCCATCCGGTTGGCGGCGCCGCTCTCTTTCGGTTCGTCAAGGTCGCCGATGCTCATCTTGTCTTCGATCAACTGGCCCGGGCCGGCATTTATGTCCGCCGGTTCAATTGGTCAAAGACCCATCTGCGCATCGGTCTTCCTACAACGGTGGAAGCCGAAGCACGGCTGAAAACCGCACTTAACCTTTCAGGATGATGGGCAGGCCGGCGGCGATAAACTCAACTCGGTCACAAACGCTGGCAACAACCTGATTGAGCCGCCCTTGCTCATCCCTGAAGGCGCGACCAAGCGGTGTTTCAGGAACCAGCCCCATCCCGACCTCGTTGGAAACCAGAAGGATCGGTATTGGCGAACATGCAATCGCCTCGCAAAGCTGCGCTGTTTCTTTCTCAACGTCTCGGTCGTGGCGCATCAGATTGGAGAGCCAGATGGTCAGACAGTCAATGAGGCAGACATCACCCCGACGCCGTGCCTCATCTATCGCTGCAACAAGGTCAAGCGGAGCCTCAAGGGTTGTCCAACCCGGCCCTCTCTTGCCCCTGTGAAGCGCGATACGCTTGGCCATTTCATCATCGCAGGCTTCCGCTGTCGCCACAAAAACCCGCCGGTTTCCGACCCGTTCCGCCAAGACGAGCGCATGACGGCTTTTCCCAGATCGCGCACCGCCAATGATAAAGTGTGAGTGCAACATGCAAAACTAGCCGGTGATGAAAATCGGTTACTTGTTTCTTACGAGATACATTAGATTATCTTCATTTTTGTACCTATGATTTAAGAGCAATGTATCATCACTC
>RKRX01000014.1 GCA_007571185.1 Oceanicaulis sp. | reverse complement strand
GGCTGGCCCTGCTCTCGCTTGTCTGGGGCGGCGCGTTCGCCTTCATCGCCATTGCGGTGGAGACCCTCCCTCCCGCGGTCGTGGCCTGGGGGCGTTTGACTCTCGCTGCTCTCGCACTCACCGGCTGGGGGCTTTATCGACAACGCCGTTTTCCGCCGCTGACCGACCGACGATGGCTATGGTTCGGGGCGCTGGGCCTGTTCGGCAATACTCTGCCCTTCACCCTGATCGCCATCGGTCAGCAAACCACGCCCTCTGGCGTGGCGGGGATTCTGATGGGCGCGACGCCGCTGGCCATTATCATGGCCGCGCATTTTGTACTGCCCAACGAAAAACTCACCCTATTCAAGGCGACCGGCTTTGTGATCGGGTTTTCCGGCATCGTGCTGCTGATGGGCCCCGCCGCCCTGCGCGGCATGTTGGAGACAGATTTTCTGGCCCAGCTGATCATTTTCACCGCGAGCCTGTGCTATGCTGCGAACGCCATTCTCTATCAGGCGGCGCCGGAAACACCGCCCAGCATCATCGCCGCCGGATCCATGATTTGCGCCGCCGTGCTTGCCGCACCGCTGGCGCTGTTTGATTTAAGCACCCGGGCTGTCACGCCCGACCCCAGTTCGATTCTGGCGGTCATAGCCCTGGGGCTGTTGCCCACAGCGCTGGCCGCTATCGTCTACATGGCCATCGCCCGGCATGTGGGGGCGGCTTTCATCGCTCTGATCAATTATATCGTGCCGGTTGTGGCCGCGGCGATAGGGTTCATTCGGGGTGAAACCCTGACCCTGACCACCCTGGGCGCGCTGGGGGTGATCCTGACGGGCGTCTTCATCGCCCGCCGCAAACCGCGTTCAGTCTGAACCTGAACCCTCTTGAATCGAGGCGCGGAAGACCTTCGAGGCATCCACGGTCCAGCCATGGCGCACCGGACCATGGCCCTGACCCAAGCCAGGCGCGCGCCTGATCGCTTCATACAGGTAATCGCCCGCCTGTTCCACGGCCCGGTCCAGGCTCTGATCCTGGGCCATAAACGCCGCGACGGCGCTGGCCAGGGTGCAACCGGTCCCGTGGGTGTGACGGGTCTGGATGCGCGGGCGGGTGAACAGGCGCACGCCATGATGCGTCGCCAGAAGGTCAATAATCTCAGACCCTTCCAGATGTCCTCCCTTGACCAGCACCGCTCCGGCGCCCATGTCCAGAATCCTGTCCGCCGCTGCACGCTGATCATCAAGATTCTCAATCCCCCTTCCCGCCAGCGCCGCGGCTTCGGGCGCATTGGGGGTGATCAGGCTGGCGCGGGGCAACAGCATGGCGCGCAAGACCTCTACAGCCGCCTCATCAATCAACCGGTCTCCGGATGTGGCCACCATGACCGGATCCACGATCAGCGGAATAGGCCGGATCGCCGGATCGGCCAGCACCCCCGTCACGGCCTCGATCAGGTCAGCGGTCGCCAACATGCCGACCTTGATGGCGTCAGCGCCAATATCACTCAGCACAGCTTCCATCTGGGCGACCACAACATCATCAGCAACCGGATAAACACCGGCGACTCCCTCAGTGTTCTGCACCGTAACGGCGGTGACGGCGGTGGCCGCATACCCGCCAAGCGCGGTGATCGTCTTGATATCAGCCTGAAGACCCGCCCCCCCCGAACTGTCGGATCCGGCGATGATCAGAACGCAGCCTTGAGGATGTTCACGGGATTTGGCGGTCACGATAGCGTTCCTTGAGGGTCTGGCGCCGAACCGATCACTGAGGCGGCGCGCTGTTCAAGATTGATGCGTTGGCGGACATGATTGAAGGGAAGGCGCAAGGGATCGTTGCAGCGCGCCCGGCAGAGTTGTTACTGGAATCGAGCCTCGTTCAACGCCCAGTAGACTTTTGTGTTCCTGAGCGAGCTGTCTTCAGGGATCAGGTCAAACGGTGTTTCGCCACTAGAGATTCGCGCCTTCGGATCGGCCCCGGCATCGAGTAAGACCTGTACCACAGCAGGAGTCTCGCTGAAACGCGCCGCCACGTGAAGCGGGGTTCGGCCCCATTCGTCTCGCGCCTCCACATCAGCCCCAGCATCAAGCAAAACCTGAATCACAGCAGGAGTCTCGCTGCCACCTGCCGCCAAGAAGTGAAGCGGGGTCCAGCCGAGTCCGTCTCGCGCCTCCACATCAGCCCCAGCATCAAGCAAAGCCCGAACCACAGCAGGGGTCTTTCTGTAATCCGCCGCCGAGTGAAGCGGGGTCCGGCCAAGGTTGTCTCGCGCCTCCGCATCAGCCCCCGCATCAAGCAAAACCTGAACCACACCAGCGGTCTCGCTGAAGCTCGCCACCAAGTGAAGCGGGGTAACGCCATATTCGGTTCGCGCCTCCGTATCAGCCCCGGCATCAAGCAAAACCTGCACCACAGCAGGAGTCTCGCTGGAACCCGCCGCCAAGTGAAGCGGGGTCCAACCGTCTTGATCTCGCGCCTTCAGGTCAGCCCCGGCGTTCAGGCATTTCTGGACATCACCAGATGTGGCGGTCTCGAAAAAATCACGTGTGTTCCAATCACTGCAATCGGTCGCAGCCGCCGCGCCGAAACCCAACGAGGCCAGTGCCATGAGGGCGGATGTTACGAGCCTGGCGATTCTCAACATAGCGATTCCTGTTCTCAGGGGCCGACTCGGCCCAATGGCGATGAGGCGCTTCTCGATGTCAGAAACACCCTCCGCTACAGATCTGTCAAGCATTCTTGTATAAGCATGTTTACTTTTTGTTTCAAGCCTCCAAAGGCAAAAACCTCTGCATCATCGGGGGATTCTGAACCGACCCCAGACGCGGCGCGCGGTCCAGGACTGATGCGTTGGCGGACATGATCGAAGGGGAAGGCGCAAGAGGCGTACGCCAGCAGGGCAGGCAAAATCGGCGCCCTGCGCCAGCGCCATCGTGACGCGAGTATGCGAAAGGCCGCACACCATTCTTCGCTGCGCGCCTTTAGGACACGCCCCTAACACACCGATCGCAAAACACCGGTTTCAGATTGCGCAAGGCTTCGGCGCGATGAGGCGCCTGTTCAACCTGCACCTTGCACCGCGCCCAATATTTGGGTTGGCCAAAACTCACGCCCGGCTGGGCGATGGCTGCGGTCGGGCGAAACCTGCCCGGGGCGGCGAACACGATCACACTCAATACGCAAACCCTCACAACCGGTTTGCCGGCCCCAAATCTGAATTTCCCTTTTGCACGCGAAACTGCTATCAGCCTCGCCTTCGTCACGACAGGTTTTTCAGGACATGTCTCCTGCAAGGGATTGTGAGACGCACGTCCTTTGCGAGGTCGCAATGCCGTTGCCCCAAACCCTGCCCGCATCGCTGATCACAGCCATGCAGACCAAGGGCTATGAAACGCTCACCGATGTTCAACACGCCGTGATGGTCAAAGACATACAGGACCGGGACCTGTTGGTCTCGGCCCAAACCGGTTCGGGCAAGACCGTCGCCTTTGGCCTGGCCATGGCCGCCACCCTGCTTGCGGGCAAGGCACGTCTGCCGGCGCCTGGCGCGCCGCTGGCGTTAATCATCGCTCCCACCCGGGAACTGGCGCTGCAGGTGCAAGGTGAGCTGGGGTGGCTCTATGCCGGGATCGGCGCCAGGCTTGCCCGCGCCGTGGGAGGGCTGGACCCGCGTGCTGAACGTCGGGCGCTGGAGCGTGGCGCGCATATTGTCACAGGCACGCCGGGCCGACTGCGCGATCATATCGAGCGGGGCGTTCTGGATTTGTCCGGCATCCGGGTTGTGACCCTGGATGAAGCCGATGAAATGCTTGATTTCGGCTTCCGGGAAGATCTGGAATTCATCCTCAACACCGCGCCCGACACCCGCCGCACCCTGTTATTTTCGGCCACCATCTCCAGCGAAATCGCGCGGATTGCTGAAACCTGTCAGAAA
>RKRX01000133.1 GCA_007571185.1 Oceanicaulis sp. | reverse complement strand
CCGGGTGCAGGCGCCGCCGCCTCGCACATCCACCGCTGCGGTAAAGGGATGGTCACAGACCACCACGCTGGTTCCGGTGCGCGCATGCGCCTGTTCGGCGCGCCCCACCCGCAGACCGGCGATATCGGTGAGATCATTGCGGGGGGCGGGTCCGGCCATGATGGACGCTCCATTGAAACAGGATACGGCGTCGCAAACGCCGACACGCGTGCGACAATCGCGCCAGCACGGGGTTTCGCCTATGTCGAGATCGCGCTACCGTGGTCAACAGGACCATCAGTTTTACATAAATCTCAAAACCATTGACTCCAATCCCCGTCCTCACCCTTGCGAAAGCCCGCTATGACCGCCCTGAGCCTGATGACCGTCATTCCCACCCTTGCGTTGGCCGCCGGCAGCGCATTCGCCGCAGAGCAGGGGGCCGTCAGGCCATCCGAATCAACACCCGCGGTGACGGGCGGCATGGTGTCAGCCGCCAATCGGGATGCGGTTAACGCCGGGCTTGAAGCCCTGCGGGCCGGTGGCAGCGCGGTGGACGCCGCCATCGCCGTTCAGACTGTGCTAGGTTTGGTGGAACCGCAAAGTTCCGGCATTGGCGGCGGCGCCTTTATGATTCACTACGATGCGCGGTCCGGCGATGTGAGCGTCTATAACGGGCGCGAGACCGCCCCTGCCGGGGCCGGCGAAAACCTGTTCATCGATCCTGAAACCGGTGAGCCCTATGGTTTTGTCCAAGCCTGGCGATCGGGTCTGTCCACGGGCGCGCCCGGGGTGATCGCCCTGCTGGCCCGGGCCCATGCCGATCACGGCGCACTGGACTGGTCCACGGGATTTGATCACGCCATCACCCTGGCCGAAAACGGGTTTGAAGTGGCGCCGCGCCTGAATGCGCTCGCCAGCCGGATGGCGCAATTTACCGATATGAATGAGACCGGGCTGGCCGCGCGTTATCTTTACGACGCCGATGGCGAGGCTTTCCCGGCGGGACATGTGCTGACCAACCCCGCCTATGCCGCTTCTCTGCGTCTGATCGCGCAGGACTGGCGCAATTTCTATGAAGGCGCACTGGCGCAGGCCATGGTTGACGCGGTGCATGAGAACCCGCTTGCGGGCACGCTGAGCCTTGAGGATCTAGCGAGCTATGCCGCGCTTGAGGAAAAGGCGATTTGCACCCCATATCGCCGCTATCGGCTCTGCTCAGCGCCGCCGCCCTCTTCAGGGGGCGTCGCCATTGGCGCGCTGATGGGCATGTTGGCGCATTTTGACATGAGCGCTTACGGTCCCGACACCGCAGAAGGTTGGGCTTTGTTCATCGAAGCCAGCCGCCTGGCCTATGCGGACCGGGATGAATACATAGGCGATCCCGCCTTCGCCGACATCCCGGTTGCGGGTCTGATCAATCCTGTCTATCTGGCCAGACGCGCCAGCCTGATCAATCCCGCCGCCGCTATGGCCGATATTGAGCCCGGGGCGCCGCCGGGATCACACGATCAAGCCGATGATATAAGTGTTGACCGGCCCGGCACCAGTCATTTCGTTGTGGTGGACGGCAGCGGCAATGCGGTCTCCATGACCACCACGGTTGAAAGCCCGTTCGGATCGGGCCGCATGGCGGGTGGGTTTTTTCTGAACAATCAATTGACCGATTTCAGTTTCGTAGCGCGCGACAAAGAAGGACGCATGCGCCCCAATGCGCCCCAGGCTGGCAAGCGTCCGCGCTCATCCATGTCGCCGACCCTGGTGTTTGATGAGACCGGGGCGTTCGAACTGGCCACCGGCTCGCCGGGCGGCAACTCGATCATCGCCTATACCGCCAAGTCCCTTGTCGCCATGCTTGACTGGGGGTTGAGCCCGCAGGACGCCGCCACCCTGCCCAATGTAGTGGCGCGTGGGAATGTGGTGCGGACTGAGGCGGGCTTTGATGGTGCAATTCTGACCGAATTGCAAGCGCGAGGGTTCACTGTCGAAGGCAACCGGGGTGAAATATCCGGCCTTCACATTGTCCGGGCAGGTCACGACGGCGCGCTGATCGGCGGCGCCGATCCCAGACGCGACGGTCTCGCCGCTCAACCCTGACAACAAGCGCGGGGACGGAGACGACCTAACCGTCCGCTTTTGCCGCCTGCGCCTTCAGGCTGACTTCAAACACCGCGCCCTGATCAGAAGTTTCCTTTAGGCGCGTCTCACCGCCCATGGCCCGGGCCAACTCCCGCGCGATGGACAGACCCAGCCCCGAACCGCCTTTTGAGCCGGTGCGTCCGAAAGGCTCAAACAGGGTCTCTGCAATCCGGCCTGGCACGCCTGGTCCGGTATCGCGGACACGAACCCAGACATGTTTGCCGTCGGCGCTTGTTTCGGCGTTGACGTGAAGGGCGGCATCGTCTGTTTTTTCCATGGCCAGCAACGCATTGCGGAAAAGGTTGAGAAAAATCCGGTGCAGGTGGTCGGGGTCCGCGCTGACCTGAAGCCTTTCATCCACCCCGTTGCACCAGTCCGCACCCCCGGCGGCGGCCAGGGCATCGCCCGCGGCGTCATCAAGCGCCGGACGCAGCCGGACGGGCCTGTATTGCGGCGGGCGGTCTTTGGAGTGACCGTATTGCAGGGTGTCCTCACACAAACGGATGCCGCGGTCGATCGCCCGCACCAAGCGTCCGCCCATGGCCGAGACCCGCTCATCGGAACTCGATGACAGCTGATCGGAAATCAACTGGGCGCTGGCGAGTACGTTGCGCAGATCGTGATTGATTCGCGCCACCGCCCCGCCCAGCGCGGCCAGACGCCCACGCTGGCGAAAACCCGCGCGCACCTCATCCTGCATGGCCGCCAGCGCGGTTTCCGCATCTCCGATTTCATCTGACCGGCGAGAGACCGTAACCGTCAGCGCCTGATCACCCGGATCGCGCTGAAAGGCCGTCATGGCCCGGGCCAGTTTGCGCATGGGACGGACGAACATGAACAACAGGCAGATATAGACCAGCGCGCCGGTCATCACGGCGATAAAAATCGACAGACCCGCAATGCGTCCGCAATAGGCGATCAGGTCCGATTTGAAGCCCGCCTCCGGCACAACCACGCTGATCAACTCATCAGGACGGGTTTTGGGAGAAAGCAGAATGTGCAGATACCGTCCATCGGGCGCATAGAGTGTAGCCAGGGAGGCGGCTATGCGCTGGAGCATGTTTTCTTCGGCCAGCTCAACCAGCACCGGTTCGGACCGGCCAATATTCTCGTCTGAGATCAGCACCGGCACATTCATACCGTCATGAACCCGGCCCACCAGCACCGCCTCGGCCCCGACCAGCAGCTCTGAGACCAGCGCATCCCCAAGCCCCATTTCATCGGCGGCTTCGGCCGCCAGGGCGGCCAGATGCGCCGCTTCCGCACGCTCGGTCATCCATGCCGTGCGATAATTGGCGGCGGAAGGAAAAAAGATCATCATCTCCGCCAGGAGCACGAAACCGATAGACAGGGCGAGCAGCTTACCCGGCAAGGACAGCATGGCCTTGCGTATAAAACGCCGTCGCGCGCCCGCCCCGGAGCGTCGGTCGGAAACGGACGTAGCGAACGTTGACATACCCTATCGGTTTCCTTCGGCCGAAGATTTTCGACCCTAGTGAGACAGGCTCAACAGCCTGGCGAGCCCTTTCGCAAACGGGCCGAAGACGATCGGCTCATAATAGGCGCTTGCAGCGCGTTTGAAAATTTCACCCCTGGTGGGATATGGCGCAACCGGGCTGGTCAGATCTCTCGCCACACCGCCCCGGGCCATAACCCCGCCGACAATTTGGATCAGGTCATCGGCGCGCGCCCCCGCCGCGTGCGCGCCCAAAACCTTGCCACGCTTGCCTAGGACAAGCGTCACGCCGCCGCGCGTATCGGCTTCAGCGACAGCCCGGTCATTGTCATCAAAACCTTGGCGCTGCACGGAAATCTTGTCGCCATACCGTTCATACGCGGCGGCCTCGGTTAACCCCACGCTCGCCAGCGGCGGATCAGTGTAAACCGTCGCAGGGATGGGTTGAGCGGACTGCCCGGTACGCAAACCGTAATAAAGATTGCGTAGGATCACACTGCCATGCCAGCCCGCCAGGTGGGTCAGCCCGCCCTTGCCGGCGATATCGCCCGCCGCCAGCACCCGTTTATTGGTCGTGCGCAACCGGTCATCACAGACGATACCCTGACGGTCGGTTGCAATACCGGCTTCTTCCAGTCCCAACCCGTCCAGCACCGGCTCACGGCCTGTGGCGACCAGCAGGCGACTACCCGACACCATGCGCCCGTCAGCTAGAGTCAGAGTGACGCTATCAGCGGCGCCTTTGACTTTTATGGCGGCCTGCCCGGTGATCACATCCACGCCATCGGATTTAAGCTGGTTCATCACCCGCTGGGCATGATCAGGTTCAAACCGGGCCAGCGGCGACCCCGCTTCGACAAGGGTGACCTGTGAACCCAGACGGCGGAACGCCTGGCCCAGTTCAACGCCGATCGGTCCCGCCCCCAGAATCATGAGATGGTCAGGCAAGGTCTGCAGCGTCCAGATACTCTCATTGGTCAGATAGGACGTCCCGGCCAGACCCTCAATCGGCGGAATCCATGCGCGCGTTCCCACAGCGACCACAAAACGCCTGGCCCTTACCACATAGTTTTCAGAGACTACGGTGTCAGGATTTTCGAACCGCGCAAACTCCCGAATCACCTTGACGCCCATGCCCTCAAACCGCTGCTGGCTGTCATTGGGTTCAATGGCGCTGATCGCATCCCGAATCGTATCACGGACCTTGGCGAAATTGACCTTGGGTTCACCGATCTCAATGCCGAACTTGCCAGCGTCGCGAATGGCCTGCACTCGGTGTGCGGCGGCCAGAATAGCCTTGGAAGGCACACAGCCATAATTAAGGCAGTCCCCGCCCATCGCGCCCACCTCAAACAATACGACCTTACGTCCCAGCATGGCCGCGCCCGCCGAGGCGACGAGCCCGGCGGCGCCCGCACCGATGACGCACAAATCCGCCTTCAGGGTTTCCTGGTTCATACAGCGCCTCCCCCGGACCTGCCGGTCATACGGCGATAAATCACCGGCAGCACCGCCAACACAGCGAAAGCCATCATCGCACCGATCAGCTCTGGGGTCATCAACTCACCCAAGGATGGCACGCCCGAGGATGCAGCCTGTTTGATCGTCGCCCCCACAGTGGCGTAGACATAGGCGCCGGGAATAACGCCCACCAGCGTGCCTAGAACATAGGCGCGTACGGGGACGTTCAGCAGAGCGACGGCAATGTTGATCCCAAAGAAAGGCAGCGCCGGGATAAGTCGAAGAATGACGATGTAGGAAAACGCATCGCGGGAGAAACCGTCCTGGAGTTTCTTCACATAGCCGGGGAATCTTTGACGAACCCAGTCAGCAAAAGCATAGCGGGCAGCCAGGAAAATAATGGTCGCACCGATGGTCGCACCCAGCACTGCAACCCCAGCGCCGAAAATCGCACCGAACAGAAAACCCGAGCCGATGGTAAACCACAGCGCCCCCGGCATCGAGATCGAAACCGCCAGCGCATAGAAAATCACATAGGCGAGCATGGCGAGCTGAAAATTATCCTGCACCCAGCCATCCATGGCCCTCAGCAAGGGTTGAGCCCGGTCCGCTTGCAGATATTGCGGCCCGCCCAGAACAAAGAAGATCGCAAGTCCTGCGACCAGCACCGCAAGCGGCGCCAGACGCCGCCAGATCGGTTTTTTCGGCGTGACCATTATTATCGCGCTATCGGATTGGTCATGTTGCATGTCGGCTCCCATCGAGGTCTCCCCGCCTGAACTGAACACTCTGAACTGAACTCTGGGGTTGAATATAGACCTGCACGTTGAAGGAACCCGCAAGGTCGCAGATCAACAGTCACCTTGCCGTGAGAGCCGGTTCCGCCTTGAAACAAAACCCCGGTGCAGTGAAACATCTAGAAACGCTTGACTCAGCGCCGCCCCTGCCATACCGGTCAGCGTTCGCACTTTGAGCGGTCGGGCGCCCGGTCGCTGATCTGCATGGGAGCCGAATCGTGAAACGTACATTCCAGCCATCCAAACTGGTCCGCAAGCGCCGCCACGGCTTCCGCGCCCGCGCCGCCACCAAGTCCGGTCGTCAGGTTCTGGCGCGTCGCCGCGCCAAGGGCCGCAAACGTCTGTCCGCCTGATTTCGGCGACCCTACAACGGGCCGACTATCCCGATCGCGCCGCGCGGATCACCAGGCGGCGCGATTTTCTGCGCGCACGGAAAGCGCCTCGCGTTGCAAAACCTTCGGTGGTCATCCAAATGCGCCCACGTCAAAATGATCCGGCAGGTCCCCTCCGGGCGGGATTCACCGCCACCAGAAAAATTGGAAAGGCCGTGGTCCGCAACCGCGCCAGACGACGTTTGCGCGCCGCTGCATGCCTGCTCTTGCCCCTCCACGGGCAAGCGGGAACCGATTATGTATTCATTGCGCGCGCTCAGACAGTCAACCGTTCCTGGACAGCCTTGCTTGACGATGTGAAAGCCGCATTGATAAGCCTCGCGCGGCGCGAGCACAGATCGAAGAGCGATCTGGATGCCTAGCGCCCTCGTTTCAACACAAGGGACGGCTTGCTTCCATGGGTGAGAACCGCAATTTCCTTCTGGCAATCGTGATCGCGATTGCGATCCTGTTTCTCTATCAGGCCTTCATTCTGGATCCGATGACGCGCGAGCGTGAAGCCGCGCAGGAAGCCGTTGCTGTCTCTGCAGGTGAGACCCCGACTGACGACGCACCCACCGCGCCCGCCGATGCGTTTGTCCCGGGCCAGCCATCTAGCGCGATGACACGGGATGACGCCCTGTCCGGCGCTCCACGCATTGAAATTCGCACCGAGGCGCTGTCAGGCTCTCTGTCCTTGACCGGGGCGCGGTTTGATGACCTGCAACTACAGCGTTACGAGACCGAGGTGGGTTCGGGGGAGCCTGTCACCCTGCTGACGCCGGAAGGCGTGGATGGCTATCAGTTCGCCGCGGGCGGCTGGCTGGGCGGTTCGAACGCGCCTTCAGACCTGCCGGGGCTGCACACTGACTGGTCTCTCGTCAGCGGCGATGTGCTGACCCCATCCTCACCGGTGATGCTGGAGCACCGCGCCGGGGACGTGACCTTCCGTCGTGAAATCACTGTGGATAACGACTATCTTTTTACCATCACCGACACCGTATCCAATAACGGCGCCTCAGCGGTGTCCCTGCGCCCCTATGCGCTGGTTCGTCAGCATGGCGTGCCCGACGATCTGACCAATTTCTTCGTCTTGCACGAAGGCGGGGTGGGCGTGGTCGATGACCAGCTCATCGACCGCAAGTATAACAAATGGGAAGATGAGGGCCTGATCGAACGCAGCGGCCAGGGCGGCTGGATGGGAGTGACCTCCAAATACTGGCTAGCGGCCGTGGCGCCCGCCGACAAGCCGCAGATACGGGCCCAGTTCCGCGTGATCAACCGAAGCGACCGCCCAATCTTTGAAGCCAATTATCTGTCTCAAGCGCAGACCATAGCGCCCAGCCGGTCCGTCACCACCACTTCCTATGTCTTCGCCGGCGCCAAATCCCAGCCGATTCTGGCCGCCTATGAAAGCGGTCAGGGCATCCCGCGCCTGACCATGGCCATTGACTGGGGCATGTTCTGGTTCCTGACCCGCCCGTTCTTCGACGCTCTGCATTTCTTTTATGGGCTGCTGGGCAATTACGGTCTAGCCATCATGGTCGTGACCCTGCTGATCAAACTGATCCTGTTTCCGCTCAACAATCGCGCTTTCGCTTCCATGGCCAAAATGCGCGCGGCGGCGCCGAAAATGACCGAGATCCGCCAGCGTCACAAAGACGATCCACAAGCGCAGCAGAAAGCGATGATGGAGTTATACCGCAAGGAAAAGATCAATCCGGTGGCCGGCTGCCTGCCAATCCTGCCCCAGATTCCAATCTTCTTTGCCTTGTACAAAACCGTGTTCATCTCACTGGACGCCCGCCATGCACCGTTCTTCGGCTGGATTCAGGACATGTCCGCGCCCGACCCCACTTCCATGTGGAATCTGTTCGGCCTGGCGCCCTATGATCCCTCCGCTATTCCGATCATCGGCGGCGTGCTGGCGCTAGGCGTCTGGCCATTGCTGATGGGTGTAACCATGTGGGCCCAGCAGTCGCTGAGCCCGCCGCCACCGGACAAGATTCAGCGCCAGATTTTCGCTTTTCTGCCGGTGATTTTCACCATCGTGATGGCGCCTTTTCCGGCCGCCCTGATCATCTACTGGTCCTGGAACAATCTGCTGACCATCGCGCAACAGTACATCATCATGCGCCGTCAGGGCGTCAAGACCGAACTCGACAGGAATTTGATCAAGCTGCACGCCAAGCTGACCGGTCAGCCCGTTTCCGCCGACCTGTCCGATAGCGACAGCCAAGCTCTGGGCGAGAAGCCGACAGAATCAGGGGTTGAATCCGTTACAGGAAACTTAGGGGAAGTCCAGACCAAAGCCCCTGATGATGCCAGAGCTGGAACCGCTGCTCCGGGCCGGCGCGTCAACTCCAACCCCGCCGCCAAAAAATCACGGGGCAGAAGGAAAAAATAGGAAACTCCGCGTTGTCCGATGCAACCGCACCGCCCGATCCTGAACATGCCGTCCGTCTGGCGGCTGGCCGCGCATTGTTCTCGGGTGCTGTCGATTTTATGCGCGGGGTGATCTCCATAAACGACCTGCCCGATGCCGATATGCCCGAAATCGCCTTCGCCGGGCGCTCCAACGTGGGTAAATCCTCTCTGATCAATGCCCTGACCGGACGCAAAAAACTCGCCCGTGCTTCGACCGAGCCGGGGCGCACCCGGGAGCTGAATTTTTTCGACATGTCCGGCCGGATGCGTATCGTCGATCTGCCAGGTTATGGCTATGCCAAGGCCCCGAAAGACGTCGCCGCACGCTGGATCCGATTGACCCGGAGCTATCTGTGGAACCGGGTGAACCTCAAACGAGTCTTCTTGCTGATCGACTCCCGCCATGGGATCAAACCATCTGATGAAGAACTCATGGACGTTCTCGACAGCGCAGCCGTAGGATACCAGGTCGTGTTGACCAAGATTGACAAGCTCACACCTGCTGAAGTTCACAAACGGCTTGAAGAAACAGCCGGCAGGGTTGCCGGGCGACCCGCCGCCTTCCCGGAAATCTCGGCCACGTCTTCAACCGGGCGCAATGGCCTGGATGAGTTGCGCGGCGCCATCTCCACTCTGGCGTTATCCTGACCTGCGCCGGTTCGGGCGCATGGAGGCGGAGAGTCCATGCTAAAACCGATTTTGCTAACCGGTTATCTTGTTCTGGCCAGCCTGAGCGTTCTGATCAGCGCGCCCGCTCAGGCTGGCCAAGTCTGCAATGAAACCAGTTTCGTGATCGAGGCCGCCAAAGCCTGGCGCACCCTCGCCGGGCTGGCGGTGGAAGGCTGGGCGCGAATCGTCCCGGGCGATTGCACCAGGATCGGCCCCGTTACTAACACCGAACAATACCTATATGCACGCTCCACCCGCGCCTATCCGGGCGGTGTGCGTGAATGGCGAGGCGGACTAGATGTTTGCGTGGCTGAAGATGATTTCGCGTTCGAAAACATCACCGACTGTGACGCCCCGGGGCTTGAAACTCGCAAGTTCCGCCAGCTTGGGGAGGCGGAAACCGAACGCGCAATCCTGATTGAACCCACAGATTTCGGAGCGCGCGCCAGGGAGGCGGGCATACAAAGACTGTTGCAAGCGGCCGGTTATGACATCAATGTCATTGATGGCTACGCCGGTCGCCGCACCCGTCGCCAGACAGCGGCCTTTGAACGGGACGCAAGGCGCGCCTTCGGTTCTGATCGCGTGGCTCTGATCGGGGCTCTGCACGATGCCGCGCTTGCCCGCAACGCCAAGGCTGGTCTGAAAATCTGCAATGATGCGGGCGCTCCCATAGGTGCGGCCGTGGCGCGACTGGCGGATGAGGATTGGCAAACTCGGGGCTGGTGGCGCATTACGCCGGGGACTTGCGCCCGGACCGTCTCCAGTCGTCTCAATGACAACGAAACCTTCATTTTCGCCTGGCTTGTCAAGGGGGACATTCTGCAACCGCTAGCGGGCGGATCGGAACCGTTCTGTATTGCTCCATCACGCTTTACCTCGAATATCCGGAAAAATTGCCTGAACTCTGGTTTTGAAACGGCGCAGTTCCGCGCCACTCCCGCCCCTGAGGCAGGCGGCATTGACATTCGCCTGGGCCCTGACGACTTCGAGAAACCCACGCCATGAGCGCGCGCCAGGGCCGGCGCCCATCGAACACGTCCCCTAATATCTGTTATACAGTCGCTCGCCAGTGCACCTTGCCGAACGATTGGCATGAGATCGTTAACGAGAAAAAGACGACACAATCGTGACTTCGATGGTTTTCGCTCACGGTACACGACTCATGGCAAAATCTTCCCCGTATTTGGGCCTGAAAGTGACCGTTCTGGGCATTTCCATCGCCGGGTGCGAAGGGGTTTTCGTCTCTCGTGGCAAAAGAGACGTGTATCGTGCTGAAGTCAGGAAAGACAAAGAAACTATCGGGTGATCAAGTGGCGGCTTGAGCCGTAAAATCCACGTAGTGTGCGACGGATTGGGAAACCCCACACACGTTCATCTGACCCCGGGTCAAGCCTGTGATCTGGACGGGGCGGACGTGCTGATCGGCGCGATCAAAGCCGGTACACTGATCGCCGACAAAGGTTATGATGCAAACGAACGGGTGCGCGATCGGCTCAAAGCCGCTTCAATCAAACCTGTCATCCCGCCTAGATCCAACCGTAAAGCGCCGCGCAGCTATGACAGGTTCTTGTATAAAGCGCGTCACCTGATCGAAAACCTCTTCGAAAAACTCACGCAATACAGGGTTATAGCCACTCGCTACGCCAAAACCGGAACCGCCTTCAAAACCGCTATACACCTGGCTTGTTCACTCATATGGCTCAAGTAATTGATGGCACGCCCTAGCTTGTCTACGTGCCGGAGGGCGGGTATGATCCGTCTACGCTCGAACATTCAGCATTGAGGAGAGTTCCTGCGTACGTCGCGGTCGGCCTGATCGGGTAAGGGGACGCCGCAGACGTGATCCCCGTGTTTCATTGCCCTGAGCCGCCAATGCCCCAAGCTGAGACTCAGGCCAAGCCAGGCCATATCATTATTGCTCGTCATGGCGAGCCCGAGGTGGACCGATGCGCTCGAGTGGATTGGCGGGGTTATGTGGACTGGTGGGCGGCCTATGATCACGCCGGGCTGAGGCCTGGTCAGACGGCCCCGGACTCCCTGATCGAACAGACAGCTCAAGCCAAAACACTTTATGCCTCCACGCTGCCGCGCGCTGTGGAAACCGCGCGTGTCGCGGCGGGTGGTCGATCGGTCGAACATAATGCACTGTTCGTGGAAGCGCCGTTGCCACCGCCGCCTCTTCCTGGCAAGTTCGAGGCTCGCAATTGGGGTGTGTTCGCCCGCTGTTCATGGTGGTTCGGATTTCACGGGGACATGGAAAGCCGGGCGCAAGCTGAGGTGCGCGCGGCGGCGGCGGCGGCGAAACTGATTGCAGCGACACAGGCTGGGCCGGTGGCGCTGTTCGCCCACGGCTGGTTCAATCGCATGCTGCGGCCCCAACTTCAGCACCGAGGCTGGCGTTGTGTACGTGATGGCGGGGACTGGTACTGGTCCTGGCGCCGTTATGAGCTAAAGCACTAGCATATGTCCGGCTTGATTGTCGTGCAGGTTTCGCGTTTGTGGTGGTTTACAAAACAGCAGGAAAGGCGAAAGCGATGATGGAGGCTCCGAGCGATATTGCGACCCTGAGCTTTGAGGGGGCGTTGGCTGAGCTCGAATCGATTGTGGCTCAGCTTGAGCGTGGTGAAGTCGAGCTTGATGAATCTATCACCATGTATGAACGCGGTGCGGCCTTGAAAGCCCACTGCGAAGCTTGTTTGAAGGATGCCAAATTGAAGGTGGACAAGATTGTGGTGGACGCTGATGGCGTCTTGTCTGCTGAGACGGTTGATCTGGGGTGAGCGGAGTGTCCAACGAGCCGGTACTCACTCTCATTGATCCCGAGCCGCTCTTTCTGGTTGACATCTGGTTGGATGCGGTGGTGCGTGCCAACCCGTTTTCCAAGGCGCGCAAGCCCTCGATCAGACTGTGGATCGATTTCGGTTCTGGAATTGGTAAGCATAAAAGCTCGGCGCAGATTATCAATCACTGCACCCCCGAAACGCTAGCAGGGCAGAGAGGGGTGGACGTTGTAGATCTTCCTCCTCGCCAGACCGGTCCGGCGCGCTCTGAGGTTCTGGCGATCGGCGTGCATGATGCCGAGGGCGCGGTTGTTTTGCTCAAACCTGAGGGAAAAGCTCCCAATAGCGCGCGTGTGCCATGAGTACGTTTCAAGACTATCTGGCTGCGCTGGCGGATCGGGTGACCGTGGCGTTGAATGATTTGCTGCCCTGCCCGACCGGTCCTGAAAAGCACCTGATTTCGGCCATGCGCTATGCGGCGTTGGGACCGGGAAAACGATTGCGGCCTTATCTTCTGATTGAGAGCGGGCGTCTTGTAGATGCGGATGAACAGGCGCTTCTGCACGCTGCGTGCGCGGTAGAATGCATGCATGCCTATTCCTTAGTCCATGACGATCTGCCTTGTATGGATGATGATGATCTGCGCCGGGGCCGTCCCACTGTTCACCGCGAGTATGATGAAGTCACAGCAGTGCTGGTGGGCGATGCTCTTCAGTCTCAGGCGTTCGAACTGCTGGCTGATCCCGAAACTCATGCCAGTTCAGCGGTGCGCGCCGAACTGGTGTTGCGGTTGGCGCGCGCCTCTGGGCCACGCGGCATGGTTGGCGGTCAGATGATCGATATGGCAATCAAGACTGGAGAGGTCGAGGACATCACTATTATCACTCGCTGTCAACGTATGAAGACTGGGTCGCTAATCAGTTTCTGCGTTGAGGCGGGCCCGGTGATCGCCGGGGCCGATGGGGATGTGCGCCTGGCGCTGGAAGGGTTCGCGCACGATCTGGGACTGTGCTACCAGATCGTGGACGATCTGTTGGACGCCAGGGGGGATGACCGTCGGACGGGAAAACGTATCGGCAAGGATGCAGATCAGGGGAAAGCCACGTTTGTGTCCATCCTAGGAGTTGAAGGGGCCCGGGACCGGGCTATACGCTTGGCCGATCAGGCCAAGGCGCATCTGGATCCGTTCGGCGACCGAGCTGGAGGACTGCATGAAGTCATCGACCATATCCTGGCGCGCCAGTCCTGATGTCTTCAGGTTAAAAAGACAAAAGGAACCGACATATGCCCGATACACCGCATTTGGACCAGATTTCATCGCCGCAGGATCTCAGGAACCGCGATTTGAATTTTCTCAAATCCCTAGCTGACGAGCTGCGGGCGGAGACCATTGATGCAGTATCTGTG
>RKRX01000034.1 GCA_007571185.1 Oceanicaulis sp. | reverse complement strand
GTGGAAGGTACTGCGACCCATTACGATGCGCGCGAGCAGAAACCTCGGGCGGCGGAATGGCGTCTCTACTATCCTTCCAATCCCGTGACGGAGGCCATGCGGGAACGCGATACCCTGTTTCTGGCTATAACCAATGACCAGCTGCTTTATTTCATCGTTGCACAGGAAGGCTCCACCAGCGAACGGCAGCTATCGTGGCTTTTCGACCTGCATCCGAGGGGGCGTTCGTTCGTGTCGCGCGAGATTGTCGACGACAAGCCGGTGTTGGACTTTGCCGCGCGCTTCATCCTCGACGAAATCGGTATCGAATTCGAGGAACCGGACTCAGACAGACTTGACAACATAATCGAGCGGTTCGGCATGGTGTTTCCGAAGACCGTTGAGTTCTCCGATCTCGCCCGCCTCACCCTGCCCGAAGTGAGTGCCGAGGATGATCCCGACATGGCGCTTGTGGCGTGGCTGAGCCACGAGGAAGCGTTGTTCCGGCGTCTTGAAAGACGCATTGTAGCCACACGTCTTGACGAAGGATTTCGGGACGATAGTGGAGCTACTGATGTTGACGGCTTCATCCGGTTCTCGCTGAGCGTTCAGAACCGGAGGAAGTCGCGTATGGGGCAATCGTTGGAACACCATCTTGAAGCAGTGTTCCGTGCCCACGAGATAGCCTATGTTCGCAGTGCAGTGACCGAGAACAACCAACGGCCGGATTTCCTGTTTCCCGGCGAAGAAGCATACCGGGCTGCCCCCGACGCTGGCTATGCGTGCCTGACCATGCTGGGCGCGAAGTCGAGCTGCAAGGATCGTTGGAGGCAGGTTCTGGCTGAAGCGACGAAGATTCCGAGGAAGCATCTCCTCACGCTTGAGCCGGGGATTTCTGAGCCGCAGACAAGCCAAATGGCAAATTCAGACCTGCAACTTGTGGTGCCACAGTCGATTCAGAAAACCTACACGAATAACCAACGGGCATGGCTCTGGAATGTCCACGACTTCATTCGAGACGTACAAGCTCGCGCATGCAAGTAACCCCCTTGAAGGGCGATACGCGAGGGTACCTAGCCACTTGAACTGTCGATCTTCCGAGCGAACAAGATGCGGCATAGTGCGACTGGCTGCAATTGTCAGGTTGGGCTATGGTGATTGATCCGGACGCGGCGTAGGCGAGAACCGCCAGACTTGCCAAGCCGTGTCCTAGGAGCGTAGTGGGTTCAAGGTTCGGAGAAAGGACAAGGGTTGGAAGCGAGCCTGATAAACTGCTGAATCAAAGGGCATTTTTGGTCCTTTGGCGGGTAGCTTGGGGCTGGCAAACATGCACCACCGGTGCATCGGGTGTGTGGTTAATGTGGGGCCACCGCTAAACCTTCTCCACCTAAAAAACGGAAGGATAACAGCCTGAGAACTCGTCAACGTCAGGACTGCAAATCCAAACACAAGCGGCATCAGAAAAGAGGTGGAAGAATCAAGCCCTACCATCGATCCTTTCGCGCAATTGCTTGCCGGTCTTGAAGAAAGGCACATGCTTTTCCCTCACCCGAACAGGCGCGCCATTTCTCGGGTTCCGGCTCTGGCGTGGCGGCCGGTTCCGCACGGAAAAAGCCCCGAACCCCCGCAACTCCACGCGCTCCCCACGCTCTAGCGCCTGGATGATTCCCTCTAGCACGGTGTTCACGATCCGCTCCATATCCTTCCGGTATAGGTGCGGATGGTCTTCTGCGAGCCTTTCGATAAGCTCTGATTTGATCATGGCTCAAACCCCTGAAAACTCCAGCTTAGAAATATCCGACGCCTCTCGTCAATTGGCCGGTTGGCATCACGTACGAACCCAGAACACCCAACGCATCACACCGGGGGAGTGCCTGCCGGTCGGGAAGTCAAGCCCCGGGCCCGTGCGGAACTTTAGTTATCGGCCTTGTTGTCGTCCTTCCCTTTCAGGGCTGCGCCCAGAATATCCCCCAAGGATGCGCCTGAGTCTGTGGAGCCGTACTGTTCCACAGCTTCCTTCTCTTCAGCCACTTCCAGCGCCTTGATTGATGCCGAGACGCGGCGGGAAGCCTTGTCTACACTGGTGATGCGCGCGTCGACCTTGTCACCGACGGCGAAGCGATCTGGGCGCTGCTCGGTACGATCGCGGGAGATGTCGGCCTTGCGAATAAAACACTTGACCAGATTGTCCGGACCCAGGGTCACTTCAATACCACCGGCGGTGATTTCGGTAACAGTGCACGTTACAGTCTCGCCGCGTTTGAAACCGCCTTTCTCTATCGGGTCGCCACTCAATTGCTTGACGCCCAGGGAGACGCGCTCCTTTTCAATATCCACGTCGAGAACCTTGGCGCGAACCGTGTCGCCTTTCTTGTAGGTCTGGATCATGTCTTCGCCGGAACGGTCCCAGTCCAGATCGGACAGGTGAACCATGCCATCGATATCTTCACCCACGCCGATAAACAGACCGAACTCGGTGATATTCTTGACTGCGCCTTCGACTTCCGAACCCGCCGGGTGCGTTTCAGCAAAGGCTTCCCACGGATTGCGCTGGGTTTGTTTCATGCCCAGAGAGATACGACGCTTGTCCGGATCCACATCCAACACCATGACATCTACTTCCTGAGATGTGGCGACAATTTTGCCTGGATGGATGTTTTTCCGAGTCCAGCTCATCTCAGAGATGTGCACCAGACCTTCTACGCCCGGCTCCAGTTGCACGAAGGTGCCGTATTCAGTGATGTTGGTGACCCGCCCTTTGAAGATTGCGCCGTTCGGGTATTTCAGCATCACGCCGTCCCATGGATCGGACTGCAACTGTTTCATGCCCAGGGAGATACGCTGGGATTCCTTGTTGATCTTGGTAATCTGCACCTGAACGGTCTGGCCGACTTCGACCACTTCGCTCGGATGGCTCATCCGCGACCAGCTCATGTCGGTGACATGCAGCAGACCATCAATGCCGCCCAGATCCACGAACGCACCGTAATCGGTAATATTCTTGACAACACCTTCACGAACTTCGCCTTCGATCATCTGGCTGACCAGTTCGGCGCGCTGTTCGGCGCGGGACTCTTCCAGCATCGCACGACGGGAGACTACAATATTGCCACGGGGACGATCCATTTTCAGAATCACAAACGGTTGTTCCTTGTTCATCAGCGGAGTCACATCGCGCACCGGACGGACATCTACCTGAGAACCCGGCAAGAACGCAGGCGCGCCGCCCAAATCTACGGTGAAGCCGCCTTTGACACGACCTACAATGGCGCCGTTGGCTTGCTCTTTGGATTCAAAACATTTTTCCAGACGATCCCAGGCTTCCTCGCGCCGCGCCTTGTCACGTGAGAGAACCGCTTCACCCATCGCGTTTTCGATACGCTCTAGGTAAATGTCTATCTGATCGCCGGCTTTGGGAACCTCGGAGTCTGGACCGGTGAATTCACGCAGCGCCACGCGCCCCTCGGTTTTCAAGCCGACATCAATGACCACGGCGTCGTGCAGAACAGCGGTAACCGTGCCGCGCACCACAGCACCTTCCATGAGGCCGCAACCGGCGAGAGAGGCTTCCAGCATTGAGGCAAAATCATCACGACTCGGGGTCAAGGTATGAGTTTCAGACATGTTAGAGGATGGCTCCAGGGATTCGTTTCCAGCGGTCTTGCCGCACACAGCGGCCGGGATCTCCCGTCCGCAGCTGCAAACGGCCGGAATACACTTCAGAAATGAGCAGAGCGATACGGTTCAGGCGACGTCGAATCCCTGACCGTGTCCGGTTAACGGGAAACGCGCGCACCAAACCACAGGTATTCACCCGCCCGGCGACTGATCGGTCCGGTTCCGTAGACAAGACGAACCAAACCGATCGCACGTGTCTTTACCCTATGCATGCAACCAGAGCAAGACTCCAGGCGTGTCTCTCACTGAGCATGACTGATCTGCACACCCAGAGCGGTCATGTGCGTGAAGAAATCGGGGTAGCTAGTGGCGATCATCGCCACATCATCCACAGTGATGGGATTTTTCGCCCCACACCCCATGACAAGCGCGCTCATGGCCAAGCGATGGTCGTGATGGGTCTCAACCGTGCCGCCGCCCGGTACGTTCCGAGCTCCACAACCGTAAACGGTCAGGCTGTTATCTTCCAGTTCGACCTTCACGCCATTGGCGTCAAGCAGAGCAGCGCTGGCGGCCAGTCGGTCGCTTTCCTTGGCGCGCAGCTCTTCCAGGCCGGTCATCACTGTCATTCCATCCGCAAATGCGGCGATCACCGCCAGAATGGGGTATTCGTCAATCATGGTCGGTGCGATGTCAGGCGGCACATGCACGCCTTTCAAAGGACCTGACGTCGCGGTGATGTCCATCAGCGGTTCACCGCAACGCTCGCCCGCAGGGATGAAGGTGAGGTTGGCGCCCATAGCCTTGAGCACATCATAAAGTCCGAACCGGGTCGAATTGGTCATCACCCCCGTCACGGTAACCGTGCTGGAACCGGTAACCAGAGCCGCAGCGATAGGGAAGGCGGCCGAAGACGGATCACCAGGAATGGATACATTGGCCGGGGTCAGTGTCCCGCCTCCACGCACCCGAATGATTTGATCTTTGTCGGCGCATTCCACATCAAGGTCGGCGCCATAAATCGGCGCCATGATTTCGGTGTGGTTCCGGGTGGCGCGCGGCTCACGCACACTCGTTTCCCCCTCGGCGCCCAGCCCGGCTAGCACAATGGCGCTCTTGACCTGGGCTGAGGCCACCGGCATGGTGTAATCAAGCGTTTTCAGACGCACCTGTCCGGTGAGAGTGATCGGCAGACGCCCGCCCTCGGCGGCTTCGCTTTTAACGCCCATTTGCGACAAGGGGTTCAGCACACGCGCCATGGGGCGGGAAGACAGGCTCTGATCCCCGACAAACATGGCGGTCAGGTTAAACCGACCTGCCGCACCCATCAACAGACGTGCCCCGGTGCCTGAATTGCCCAGATCAAGCGGTTCGGATGGGCTGGTCCAGATATCCCGGCCGATCACCTTCCAGGCACCCGGACTAAGGCGCTCTATCCCGGCGCCCAGCTGGACCAGAGCGCGTGCAGTGGCCAGAACATCATCGCTTTCCAACAAATCCTTGATTTGGCTGATCCCGTTCGCCAGTGCGGAAAAAATCAGCGCCCGATGTGAACAGGATTTGTCGGACGCTGCCTTCAGACATCCGTTCACAGCACTGACAGGGCGCACCGTTCTGGGGCCGCCTAAGGCTCGTGACCTGGGCAGTGTGGTAAAGGTCATGCAGGCTCCGCAGCGTACAAATGATCAAAAGCGCAAATTGGACTTTGACAGTCGGCTCAGAACGTGGCAACAGGCGCGCCAATTTGACTGCCCTTCACCGTGAAAGGATATGGACTCGTGGCGAAAGCTAACCTTGGCGCCAAGCGCATTTGCCCACAAACCGGCAAAAAATTCTACGATCTGAACAAGGATCCCATTGTCTCGCCGTTCACCGGCATGGAATACCCTTTGTCTTGCTTTGAAGAAGGGGCTGTGGTCCCCGATGCAGCGCCCGGAAAGGACATCGGTCCGGGAACTGAAGACGACGCTGAGGAGAACTCCCGCGAAGATGAGACCGAGAACGATGATTCCATGCTGGATGAAGAGCCAATCGAAATGGGAAGTGAAGATGACGATGACGATTCACCCCCGGTTCGCACTGTGTCTACTGAAGAGAACCTTGAGGGTTTCTCCGAGGATGAGGATGAGGATGTGCTTCTCGACAGTGACGGCAAAGACGATGATGATGATCCTGACCTTGACAGCGAAGGCGAAAAATGACCTGAAGGAGCCTTATCGTTGACCGTTGCAAATGCGGCAAACAGGCTTGATCGTGGGTAAAGGCGCCGATAGGTTCCTCAATCTCAAAGCGGAGAGATTCCACCCTCACAGACTTGCTTTGATTTCGGGGCCATAGCTCAGTCGGGAGAGCGCTTGAATGGCATTCAAGAGGTCGGCGGTTCGATTCCGCCTGGCTCCACCAAGACAAACCCCCTGTGCAATCCTTGCCGCCAAAGCGGGTGGGGGTGTTTACCGGGGCTTGCGCCGTTCCTGAGAATTGCCCACTTATTGCACACGAGTTAGAGAGAGCATGGGGTACAGTATGGCTGGTGAACACGGATCCGTATCGGACGACACAGCGCCGATGGTTTATGTCCGGACAATCGTGGCCGCGGATATCATGGAGCAGGCGGCGGATGCCGGTGTGAAAATTGACGAAGATACGATCCTTTACGCAATCCATGATGAGCATGGACAACGGATGGCGGTTTTCTCAGATCGCGATGCGGCGTTTGCGGCTGCACGTGATCACGGGGCGGAACCGGTGAGCGTTCACTAGATTTCAAATCCCCAGCAGTCCCATACCTCCGGCTTCGTCCACGATGGTTTCGAGTTTGCGCACCGGTGCGTCTGGGAAATGCACCCGAAACGGCGCGATTGGCTTATAAGTTCGACGTTTTTCCGCGTAATAGCGATGGCAAATCGCCTACATGGCCGCCTGCAGTGCGCATGAAGAATTTACGCGCCAACCCGATCTTGTCCACCAGTGACAACCCCAGACCGCGCGCAGCGCGGATCACACTGTAATCATTGGAGAACAGCAGAGCGAGCAGGTGTGAGCCTAGCCCGATGGCGGTTGAATCGGTGCGTCGCCAGTGTTCATAGCGCTGCAGCGTCGCCTCTGCGCCCAGATCGAGTCCGGTACGTTTAACGTCCACCAGGACATCAGTCAGAGCTGCACAATCACGGACACCCAGATTGAACCCTTGTCCTGCGATGGGGTGGATGCCGCGCGCGGCATCGCCCACAAGCGCCAGTCGCTCATGGATGAAGCGTTCGGAGAATTTCAGCGTCAGTGGATGAACCCAGCGCGGGCTAGCGGGTTTTACCCAACCTAGAAAATCGCCAAACCGGGCTTCCAGTGCATCCTGAAAACCGGCTTCGTCCATGTTCCCGAGTACATCCGCGCACAACGGTTTTTCGCACCAGACCAGGCTGGAGCGATTGCCAGGCAGAGGCAGGATGGCGAACGGACCGGCAGGCATGAAATACTCATAGGCTACACCCTGATGGGGATGTTCATGTTCCACGGTCAGCACAATCGCCTTCTGATGATAGGCATGATCAAGTGTGCGTACGCCCGCTTTTTGGCGCAGACTTGAGAATCGACCGTCACAGGCCACGATCAATGCTGCTTCAAGCACCGCACCACTGTCCAAAACCAGATGAGCACGCCCTGGAGCAGCATTTTCGATCATGTGGCTAGCACGCTCAGGAGCGAACACGATCAGACCAGCCTCTTGGGCGGCCTTGGCCAGCGCCACACGGGCCCAACGGTTCTCTATCATGCAGCCCAGGGGTTCGCCTTCGCCCCCAGGTGAGAGTTCTCGCCGGTCGAAATGCAATTGGTCAGGACCTGGACCACCCGGCTTCAGCCCGCCATAGGGGCGGCCATCCACCACCAGAATATCCTTGATTGATTGGGTGTAGGGGCGTAGATGCGCGCCTGCCCCCACAGCGTCAAGCATACGCATGGAAGTGCAAGCCAGTGCAGAGGAACGACCGTCATGTTCCGGCGCGGCCTGGTCCGACAGGGGCTGAGCATCCGCCACAGCAACGGCAAGTCCCGCCTGGTGTAGAGCCAGCCCAAGGGTGAGACCGGTCATGCCGCCGCCGGAAATCACCACATCGCCGGAAAAGATCGGTTCTCTGATCATGGGATGAACATAGCGTTCAGCTTGATAAAGGAAAGCGGCGGATGGCTTCAGCGTGAGTCGGTATGCGACATTGGCCGCAGCGGCGTATTCAACGGCCCAGGACGCGCTGGATCCAACCCAGCGGGCCGGTAAAGCTCGGCGGGCCATCTGTCACCGCCAGTACGATACAGGCTTCGCCGGGATCGGCGACCGGCTTGTGGATGACGCCCGGATCCACCACGCAGATGTCTCCGAGGGTACAACTGTCGCGCCCATCGCTGAATCCGCCAGCAAGCACCAGGGTGAATTCCTGGCTGTTATGGCTGTGCCGGGGCACGCTGCGCCCGGGCTCCATCCGGATCAGCTCTGCCTTGGCGTCACCATGATGCATGAGTTCCAGGGTGCGGACACCGGGACCCGCAAAACTCCAGCCCCCTTTATCCAGCGCCAGATCGCGCACCACGGACGGCAAACAAAGCAATTCTTCAATAGCCTTTCCGGCTGCTCGTGCAGCGGGGCAAGAGGAGACGTCTTTGGGGACGGAGTCAGGTTGGGTTGATTGGGTTGCTTCGGCGTCAATAGTGGAGAATATCTCCGCCAGCGCCTCCGCTTTCACGGGCGCAGGCCCGAGATTTTCCAGCAACAACCCCGTGACCGCTTCGGCGTCTTCGCGCTGACGTGCAGCCCCGCCGTCCATGCTCGCTTGAGCATCGATCAAAAGCACCATAGGGGGCGACAAGACGCCGGAAGCGTAAGCAGCGTATAGCTCGTCTTCGAGCAGATGATTCGTCATGGCTCTATAGGCGACAGGTGCAACAACGACCAAGGCCGGTATCCACCGAGTCCCTCATGGATCAATGAGAAAAAGACATCGTCTTCCTATCCGGTAAACTTTGTTCACGGGCTTTCAGAGTCAAGCACGCGTCGGAGTTTATCAAAGGCGAGCCTGAGCCGAGATTTTACCGTCCCCAAAGGCATGCCTGTCCTATCTGCAATATCTCGGTGTGACAATCCGTCAAAAAAGGCCAGCCGCAACAGCGCCATCTGTTCCTCGGGCAGAACGGCCATGACTTCCCGCACATGGCCATCGCGTTCAGCAGCCTGCAAAACATCGTCCGGGGCGAGCGGTTCAGGCGGGTGAAGGGCGGGATCATCTGCATCCAACTCCGGTTTATTGGCCTGGCGGGCGGCATCGATGCGCCGGTTGCGAGCGATGCGGAAAATCCAGGTGGAGGCCGAGGCCTGACTTCGATCAAACTGTTCGGCCTTGCGCCAGACCGTGAGCATGATCTCCTGGGTCAATTCTTCCGCTAGGGTATTGCTCGCATTCAGACGCAACAGATAGGCTTTTACCCGTGGCGCATAAAAATTGAATACCGCCGCAAACGCCCGCCGGTCGCGCCGTGCAGTGGCTTCCACAAGCCCGGTCAGCGTGTCGCGGTCAGGTCGTATGCCGGTTTGCAATGGGGCGTCAGACACGGCTCACCAATCGTCAGATTTTCCGAAACAATCACACAGCGTTTGAGTTTGTTTTTCAAGCCGCCTCCTCCACCTTGAACAAACTCTCCCAGACCGTTTTAATACTTCCCTTTAGTACCATCTGTGGTGTCAATCGCACCAGTGACGGGCCTGCTTACAGCCATGGGACGGAACTTCATATGCGTGTTCTCCTCACCAGTGTACTGTTTTATATCGTCACCGTGACCGGCGCCATGGCGCAAAACCCCGAATATCAGGGCGATCACGGGGACTGGCGCGTGTTCACCCATGGTTCAGCAGAAAGCCGCGTCTGCTACACGATCAGCCGCCCCACACAATCATTGCCCGCCAATGTGAACCACGGAGAGGTATTTTTCCTGATAGCCAGCTGGCGCTCCGGCGACTCTGAAGAGCAACCGAGTTTTCGGGCCGGTTACCCGCTGCGTTCTGACAGCCCGCCGCGGGCGCATGTAGACTCCGACAGGTTCAAAATGTTCGTGTCCGGGCAGGAAGGCTTCTTGGAAACGCCGTCTGAGGACAATCAGCTGGTGCAGTCCATGCGCAGGGGTTCGACCATGCGAGTCGAGGCGACAAGCACCCGGGGAACGGCCACATCCTATACTTTCTCACTGCGCGGAGTGACAGCCGCGCTTCAGCACATCAAACAGATATGTGATTAGGTGAGTTATGGTCACGTCAAAAGGTGTCAAAAACACGAGCTGTTACATCTTCACATGGTGGTTGAACTCAGCCCGCCTGTCGCGGTGTGTTCAGCTTTCCACTATACGTATATGATGCTCCCATGAACGCTCCCGTGAAAACGCTTGACCTGTCTTTTGGCATCTGGCCCAGCACTGACAGTCTAGTTTCACTCGTCGGTCTAACGCGCGCGCAATTGCGCAGTGCGTTGGTTAGGCACGGCCTAGTGGAGGAGCAGAAAGCTAGGATGCGCGCCGAGCAGCTCTGGCGTTGGATATATCACTACGGCGTCACCGAGTTTGACGCAATGACCAATGTGTCCAGGGACTTGCGGCGGCAGCTCGAAACCCGGTTCACGCTCGCACGACCTGAGATCATCGAGCGCCGGGTCAGTGAGGACGGCGCCCGGAAATACCTGATCCGCATGGGTGCGGGGATCGAGGTCGAGACCGTGTTCATCCCGGCCGTGGCCAAGTCGGGAGCGCTGTGCGTATCCTCACAGGTGGGCTGTACGCTCAACTGCACCTTCTGTCACACTGGCACTCAACCGCTAGTGCGCAATCTGACCGCTGCAGAGATTGTTTCCCAAGTCATGATCGTACGTGATGATCTAGGTGAATGGCCGACTTCCAACGAGAACCGTCAGATCACCAATATCGTCTATATGGGCATGGGGGAACCACTCTATAACCTGGACCACGTGTCAGATTCCATTGATGTGATTTCTGATCATGAAGGGATCGGCGTCGGGCGGCGGCGCATCACAGTCTCCAGCGCTGGCGTAGCGCCAAAAATTCCACAGCTGGGCGCCCGCACCAAGGCCATGTTGGCGATCAGCCTGCATGCGACGCGCGACTCTCTGCGCGACGAGCTGGTGCCGCTGAACAGGAAATACCCGATCGCCAAACTTATGGATGCGATCCGCGCCTATCCCGGTCTGTCCAACTCCAAGCGTGTGACATTTGAGTATGTGATGCTCAAAGGCATCAATGATTCGCTGGCCGAAGCCCGCGACCTCGTCAAACTTCTGCGCGACATACCATCCAAAATTAATCTGATCCCGTTCAACCCCTGGCCTGGCAGCGCCTATCAGTGTTCGGATTGGGATCAGATCGAGGCCTTCGCCGAAGTGGTCAATCGCGCCGGTTATGCAAGCCCGATTCGCACCCCCCGGGGCCGGGACATTCTGGCCGCTTGCGGTCAGCTGAAAAGCGAGAGTCGGAAAATCCGGGCCAGCGCACGCCACGCCCTGAAGCACGCGGCGGAGGCCGCTGTGCAAGACGGGGGCTGACCACAGCTTTCGACCCTCGGGACCGGTCCAGAGCGCAGCCGCCTCATCGGACGGGCAGGACGGACGCCTTGCCGCGAAGCGGTCTCCTGCGCGATCACAGTCCGGCCAAGCGGGCAAAAGCGTGCGGGTTATGCTTTCTTGACCGAACTTGGCATGTTACCGGCCTGTCATGATGGATCAGCGCAAACACCCCGCCCGATCGCGCTCGAAAATCTCCGCCATGAACCTTGCTCCTCGCGCCACGGCGCTGGCGGCGGTGGAAGGGGTGGTGACCAAAACCATTCCCCTTGATGGAGCGTTGGCCGGTCGAGCGGACTGGACACGCATGGAGCCACGCGATCGCGCGTTCTCGCGCGCCATCGCCTCGGCGGTTATCCGCCGTCCGGCGGCGCTGGATGCGGCGCTCTGTCAGGTGCTCGACAGACCCCTTCATGATGGAGCGTTACGGGCCCATCTTGTTCTGCAATGCGGGGCGGCTGAACGGCTCATTCTCGAAACCCCGGCCCATGCAGCGGTGAACGCCTGGGTGAGCTTGATGGATCAATATCCCGACACCCGCCGGTTCAAGAACCTCGCCAATGCGGTCCTGCGCCGGGTGGAGGATCAGGGTAAGGAGGCGTTCCTGAATTCTGATTCGCTGGACGACTTGCCGGTTTGGCTGGCCAAGCGTTGGGTCAGGGCGTATGGCGAACCCGTCGCCCGGGCCATGGCCTCTGCCCGTTCCGGTCCACCGCCACTGGATCTGACAGCGAAACCGGGTTTTGACGCAACAGCCTTGGCCGCTGAAATCGGGGCGGAAGTGCTCAGCACCGGCACGATCCGGCGTCCCGGGATCGGGGTTGTGGAAGACCTGCCTGGCTTTGCAAAAGGCGACTGGTGGGTTCAGGACGTCGCCGCCGCCCTGCCAAGCCGAATTCTGGCGCCCAAAGCGGGGGAGCATGTGGCCGATTTGTGCGCGGCGCCAGGCGGCAAGACCCTTCAGCTGGCCGCTAGCGGCGCTTCTGTAATCGCAGTGGATGCGTCGCCCAAGCGTCTGAAACGGCTGGACGATAACCTAAAGCGAACTGGACTGCAGGCGAAAATTGTCACGGCTGATGCGGCGGACTGGACAGCGCCTGAACCGCTCGATGCCATTTTGCTGGACGCACCCTGTTCGGCCACCGGCGTCTTGCGTCGCCGCCCCGACGCCGCCTGGGCCAGACAACCTGGCGATATCGCCAATCTAGCCCGGATCCAGACCCGGCTTCTAGATGCAGGCTTCAGGCAACTCAAACCGGGCGGGCGGTTGGTCTATTGCACCTGCTCGCTTGAAGCTGAAGAGGGGGAAGACCAGATTGCGGCTTTCTTAGCGCGTACGCCTGAGGCTCGGCTTGACTCGGTGAACCGCCCGGAACTAGCCGGACTGGACACAGCGTTAAGACCTGACGGAACCGTCCGAACTCGTCCTGATTTCTGGCCGGATAAAGGCGGTATGGACGGTTTTTACATCGCCCGGTTGATCAGGTTGTGAATCAGCCCAGCAAGACTCTGATCGTATTGTTCTGAGCATGCCTATCACAGACAACAAGAATCTTCATCTATCAAATACATCTGGATACATCTGGACACCTCTAAAAACCTAACACCTGCGCTCAATACTCATCCATTTCGAGAACCGGAAGCTAGAAAAACAAAGGTTTGGCTGTGGTCCCACATTAACCGCTCACCTGAAATAGGAGCTTTTAGAGGTGTACATCTCATTTCTGGGTCATGATATAAATAGGATCAGCGTCATGCGCAAAGCAACAAAGGGTTCCTTTGCCTAGTTCACAAGCAATTTTCAATGTTGAAAAGAGTTGGGTTCTATTCCACGTTCCTTCAAAAACCTGAGATTGTTTCAAATCAGAGATTGAATCATTAGAAATTGAAAAGTGAAATTTTTCGAAAAAATCTATAATCTCATAACTTGTATTTATTGATGAAAATATGACAGACTAAGTTTATCGTGATAGCTTACAAAACAAATTTATTTGATTCTGTTAAAAATTTGAACTTAAGTAGTAAATAGGCACTGACCGTAAAGTCCGAGCCCATATAGGAACATAATAGTTGAAAGAGACATCATGCTCTCTGGACTTGAATCCGATCGAACATATTTGGGATGAGATTGAAAAAAAACAAAAGAGAAGCCAAAGAATGAAACAAAACTTCCTCAAGCCTTTCTCCAGGTTTAGTACAATATTCACAACAGTGTTATAAAGAAATTGGTCAATTCTGCTACAAGTCGTTTAAATCAAGTCAAACAAAGGAACGGCTATCCAACTAGGTATTAACT
>RKRX01000144.1 GCA_007571185.1 Oceanicaulis sp. | reverse complement strand
ATATTGTCCTTGGGCATGGACTGACCCCTGGCGTTATTCATCGCCAGCCGCAGCCGCGGGTTCATATCCGGATCCGGACCACCCATTTTCACTGCGACCATGATTTCCTTGGACAAACGCGAGAAGAGCTTGGCGCGCGCCTTATCCTGGCGCCCCTTGCGGTGTTGAATATTGGCCCATTTTGAGTGGCCGGCCATGATCGAAATCTCCGGAAGGCTTGAAGCGGGGCGCCGCCGAACATGCTGACACTGGTTCTGGAACGCGCCTTCTACCCTATCTGACGATATGGAGCCAAGACCTGCGGCGCCCTGGCGACGCACTAGTCATCAAGGCAAGCGCATGGCATTGAAGATGCGAAAACTGCTTTCCGGCCTACAAAAGCGCCCTATGACCATTATCGCCGTTATCCCTGCCCGTTACGGCTCCACCCGTTTCCCCGGCAAACCCCTGCATGAAATCGCCGGTGTGCCCATGGTGGAGCGTGTGCGCCGTCTGGCTGTCGCCGCTGATACTATCGACCGTGTTCTGGTGGCTGCCGATGACACCCGCATCGTGTCAGCGGTGGAAGCGTTCGGCGGTCGTGCGGTGATGACCTCGAAAAGCTGTCGCAACGGCACCGAGCGCGCCTTTGAAGCGGTCAGGGCCCTGGCGGCCCCCGATGATGTGATCGTCAATCTGCAGGGAGATGCGCCCCTGACTCCGCCCTGGGTGGTGGATGCCGCCGCCGCCGTTATGAGAGATAATCCGGCGCTGGCCATGGCCACCCCGGCGGTCGCCCTGACCGAAGCGGCGCTGGGGATTCTGCAGGACGCCAAGAACGCCGGTGAAGTGGGCGGCACGTCAGTGGTGTTCGACCGCGAGATGAACGCGCTTTATTTCTCTAAGCAGATCATCCCGTTCCGCCGGGAAAACACCGGCCTGCCGATCTACAAGCATATCGGACTTTATGCTTATCGCTTTAATACGCTCAAACAACTGGTGGAGCTTGAACCCGGTCCACTGGAGCAAACCGAAAACCTGGAACAGCTCCGCGCCCTTGAGAATGGAATACCCATCAAGGTGGTGTTAACCGATTATCGCGGCCGCACCCCGTGTTCGGTGGACTCCCCGCGCGACGGCAAAGTGGCCGAACAGATCATCCTCTCTGAAGGGGAGATCCTCTGATGCTTCTGGTTCTGGGCCGTCACGGCAATACGTTTGGCCCCGAAGACACCCCGGTCTGGGTCGGAGCAAGCCAAGACCTGCCCCTGACAGACAGGGGCCTAGATCAATCCCGAGCCATCGGTGACGCCTTGCGCAGGACAGGCCGAACGCCCGGGCGTATCCTCGCCGGACCGCTCAAGCGCACCCGCATTGGCGCGGAGTTGGCGGGAAAAGCCTGCAGCTTCTCCGGCGAGATCGAGATTGATGACCGGCTCAGAGAGATCAATTACGGTGCATGGGGCGGCAAATCCGACGCAGAGATATCCGGGCAATGGGGCGAGGCGGCCATCACAGACTGGCGCGAGCGCTCGATCGCCCCCCCCGGCGCGGGCTGGACCCCAAGCCCGGAAACACTGCGCGTCAATGCACGCGCGGTGTTTGACACAATCACCAAAGACCGGTCCGACAGGCGTATCGTCCTGGTTATGACGTCTAATGGCGTCCTTCGCTAGTTTCATGCCCTGCTGGCCTGTCAGGATACACCCATCAAGAACGCCGGAATGAAGACCGGCCATATGAGCGCAGCACGCATCACCGCCGACAGCAGGACTCTTCTGGCCTGGAATACGGCGCCGGAGGAATTCATCACCCGCTTGCGGTCATGACCTGGCGTTCGCGCACATTCTCTCTCATCGTGTCAGGGTTGTTGGGGATCAGCGGCCTGTTCATCGCTGCGGGCGGGCTTGGTCTTGCCGTCTCTGTGGCGTTGATGGGCGCACTGGGGCTAGCGGCAATAGCCGGACCCGTCTGGCGAACATTGAAGACGATCCCTCCTGCACTGGCTGTCGCCTTGTTGACGCTGGGCTGGGTCTGTGTGAGCTTGAGCTGGTCAGGCTATGATCGCGCCGATCAAGCCATCAAGCTCACTACGCTCACCCCGCTTTTCATTCTGGCCGCCTGTTTGTCAGTGCGGTTAACCGATTATGAGGCGCACCGGCAAGCGCGCATTCTCAGCGCGCTGGTCCTGGCGGCGGGAGCGTATTTCCTGTTCGAGGCGATGTCAGGGGGATTTGTCGGCGGCTGGATCGAGCTGGATATTGAGGGTTCCACATCCGTTGAAGAAGCCTTCCGAAACGCCAAGGTGACCCTGTCACGCGGCGCAACCGCCTATCTCATGGTCGCAGGCCCCATGGCGGGATGGCTCTGGCGACGAAATACGCCGCGCAGCCGGGGCGGGGCGCTAACGGTGATGATCTCGGCTTTTGCAGCGGCGGCAGGGTTTGATGTGGAAGCCAATCTGATCGCCCTGTTTGCGGCTCTTGCGGCAGCCTGCGCCACATGGCTGGCGCCGCGTGCGACCTTGCAGGGCATCCTGACGGCCGCCGCCTTTACGATCATGGGCGCGCCACTGCTGATGAGCGTGGCGATCAACCTGCTGCCCGCCGGCATGGCGGACGTCCTACCCCTATCCTGGGCGTGGCGTCTGGAAATCTGGCGGGCGGTGATTGAGCAGATCCAGGCCGCCCCTTTGTTCGGGCATGGCCTGGACTGCATGCGCGCCATGAGTGACGAAGTGCAGCTGCGCGGCATAGTGATTAACCCGCTGGCCAGTCATGCCCACAATGCCGGCCTGCAGATTTGGATCGAGACCGGGCTTGTTGGCGCCGTCCTGAGCAGCGGGACGCTGCTGTTGTTGGCGCGGGCGGCGGCGCCTGCCCTGAACGGTCTTAACCGGGATCAGTTCGCAGGGCTTGGATTTGTGGCTACAACCTGGCTGGTCAACGTGACGATCGGATATGGATTGTGGCAGGAATGGCATCATGCCGCGCTGGCGTTGGGCGGCTTCGCCGCCCTGCTCAACCGATCGGGCGCGTCGCCAAACCCGCCTCCTGTCGCTGGCGCAATCACTCCGAACGCGTCCGCGCGTACGGTGTTGTCATGACCGACGATTACAATATACGCCAGCCTCTTTGCCGATAGACAGATTGGGGAACGTTCCATGCAAATCTTTCTCGATACTGCAGAAATCAGAGAAATCGCCCCGCGCGCCGATCAAATCGACGGGATCACCACCAATCCATCCCTGATCGCCCGATCAGGCGCATCGATGTCCGAGCGTATCGGCGAGATCGCCAGGACTGTACCCGGCCCGGTGAGCGCGGAAGTGATCGCCACCGATCTTGAGGGCATGCTTGACGAGGGTCGCCGCCTGCACGCCATCGCAGATAATGTGATCATCAAGCTACCGCTGACTATGGCGGGTCTTCAGGCCGCCCGGGTGTTTGGCAAGGAAGACATTCCCACCAATGTGACGTTGTGCTTCTCGCTGAACCAGGCGCTCATGGCCGCCAGGGCGGGGGCGACTTTCGTCTCGCCTTTTGTGGGCCGGGTCGAAGATGCTGGCGGTGACGGCATCGGGCTGCTAAAGGCAATCCGCGATGTCTATGATCAGTTCGGCTTTGAGACCGCTATCCTGGCCGCCTCCCTGCGCAATCAGGCCCATGTGGAAGCCGCCGCGCTCGCCGGGTGTGATGCGGCGACCGTGCCGGTAAAGATTTTCGATCGGATGATCAGACACTCCCAGACCGATTCTGGTCTGGACGCGTTCATGGCGGACTGGGCGGCGGGCGGTCTCGACAGATCGGTCTGAACGGCTTGGCTGGGGCCGGACGGAAGCATGCGAGTATCCGGGCGCCCTCACAAAGCCGCCCCGTTCCACTGAAACTCTCCGCCAGGTCCAAGCGGTGAAGACGGGTTATGAGCAATTTCCCACACATGCCCGTCAGGATCGGCGAAATACGCAATATGACCACCCCAGAACACGTCATGGGGTTCCTTAACGCCCCGCCCGCCCGCTGCCAGGGCGGCTTGATAGATCGGCGCGACGTCTTTCCTCGCCGCCACGTTGTGGGCCAGAGTGATGCCGGAAAACCCCGTGATGCAAGATTCCTCAATCCCCATGTCCCGGGCGAGATCGGCCCTTGAATAAAGTCCAAGGGTCTGACCAATCAGGTCGAACGCAATGACTCCATCGGGACTTGCGACCCGCCTCCAGCCCAGTGCTTCGTAGAACGCTGCGGACCGCTCCACATCAGCGACGGCAAGAGTAATCAGACTTATGCGCTGTTCCATACCCTTCCTCCACATTGGCGGACCCGGGGCACTATCCCGGGATCTGGCCTTGCATTCCGGGCGGATCACCATAGAGATTCCCGCCAGCGCGCCAGACGCAGCAGCGCCAACCGACCTGCATCCGGCTGCCTGTACGCCCGCTATCGCATGATCCGGCCTTTCTATCAGGATACTTTCGTTACCAGGTGAAAGGTTCTCGGAAGCGTCCAGGTTCAACCCGTCTCCAGCTGTCCGGTCGGGGACCGGTTATCTGGAATCCATCCGCTGAGACGACCGCCCACCCGGATCGGTTCACACCGCACCGCCAGCCCCGTGGCGTCATCAGTCTCCACAAACAGGCCACACACTGTCGCTTCGCCCAGAGCTGGAGTGAACCGGTCTGACTTCATCTGGGTGACAAAGCGATAGATGGACTCATCCTTCATCATGCCGAGGACGGAGTCATAGTCCCCGCACATGCCGGCATCAGTCTGATAGGCGGTCCCCCCTGTCAAGATGCGATGGTCGGCGGTAGGCGTGTGGGTGTGAGTTCCAACGACCAGACTTGCCCGACCGTCGCAATACCAGCCCATAGCGTTCTTTTCCGAAGTCGCTTCACCATGCATATCCACGATGATGGCGTCGGCCCCCGCCCCCAGCGGACAGAGATCCAGCTCACGATTGACGGCGGCGAACGGATCGTCCAGCGACTGCATGAACTGGCGCAACATCACGTTCATCACCAGAATCCGGCGGCCATCAGGCAGATCATAAAGCGACACGCCCCGGCCCGGCGCAACGCCGGGGGGGTAGTTCATCGGGCGCAGAAGACGCGGTTCACGCTCGATATGCGACAAGGTCTCGGCCTTGTCCCAAGCGTGATTGCCCAGCGTCAGGACATCCGCCCCGGCATCATATATTTCATTGGCGGTTTTTTCGGTAACGCCAAAGCCACCCGCTGCGTTCTCGGCATTAACAACAACGAAGTCGATCTCCAAACGCTCGCGAAGTCCCGGAAGAGCTTTCACCAACCCCTTCCGCCCGGATCTGCCGACCACATCTCCAAAAAACGCAATACGCATGAACCCAACTTTCACATTCAGGAGAACGGGTATAAGCGATGAGGGCGGACTCGGCCAGCGCCACGCGATCAGGGCCGTACATCCACCCCGCGAGTCAACAGTTTGAACGGGCTCCAGGTGAACGCGCGGGCGATTGTCCAGATTGAAACCCGGCGTTCTCTCTGCACAGCGCGGCGTTTTTCCATCAAATCCGGCCAACCGGCCAGCGCATTCTTGATCGCCTTGCCGAACAAGGTGAACTGTCCAAAGCGCGCCGCCGACAACCATAACAACACCGTCACGCCGAGATGCACCGGCGCCAGCATCGGCATCAGCGCCAGCGGCGTGTTCTTGAAGAAGGTCCAGAACCGGTTACGCGCGCCATGATAGGCAGCGAAAGCGCTGCGCCGCCCCGACGAGGCATGACCTACATGGCTGACCGATGGGCAGCGAAGCTGAATGCAGCGCGCCCCGCGTAATCGCGCACGATAGGCCAGATCAACATCTTCCACATAGCAGAAATAATCTTTATCATAGCCTCCCAGCGCCTCAAACAGATCGCGCCGGATCAGCGTGGCGGCGCCGCAGGGACCAAACACTTCGCCTTCGGGCGGAGCGGTCAGAACCTTACCTTGACCGGCGCGATAAGGCAGCCCGGTGAAGTGGTAGACATCCCCCGCTCCGTCCAGCACGCCCGGTGTGTCATGGGCATATTGGGTACAGCCGAAAATCGGGATTTCGGGATAACGCTTAACCGCCGCCTGCAAGTCCGCGATCAGAGTCCCTGAAGGATAAGCATCGGGGTTGAGCATAAACAACCAGTCTGTCTCCGTCCGCGCCGCCAGGACGTTATTGCCCGCAGCAAAACCCAGATTGGTGCTGCTGACCACCAGCTCGGCCCTGCCCGCCACAAGGGCCTCATCCACCGCTTCCTCTCGGGGCGAGCCATTTTCCAGAACCTGCACCCGTGCAGGGGCGACGGTCTGACGAGCCAGCCCCGCCAGCACGCCAGGCAAGGTGTCTCGACTGCGAAAGGCGACGATCAAAACCGTGATATCCGCATCAGGACAGGTCACACAGCCGCCCGAACCGCCCTGATCACGGTCTCGGCGCGTCCCCCTTCCAGATAGGCGTCCATGGGCAAGGAGACCACGCGCGCCGCCGCGGCTTCAGTCACCGGCAGACCGTCCGGCGCACAGGGACAGGCGGCGTAAGGGCTCTGCATGTGAATAGGGACCGGGTAATAGACCGCGGTGGGCACGCCCGCTTCGGAGAGCCCGGCGCGGAACCGATCCCGATCTTCCACCTCGATCGTGTACTGCGCCCAGGTGGACACCCCGCCATTGATCACCTGGGGGGTCTTGACCACGTCGCCAAAGCCGCCCCGGTAGAACGCGGCGGCGCGATTACGGCTTTTGATCTCATCGGGGAAGATCGACAGCTTCTCCAGCAATATCCCCGCCTGCAACGTATCCAGGCGTGAATTCATGCCGATGCGGGCGTATTCGTACCGATCCTGGCCTTCACCATGATTGCGCAGGGATTTGATGAGGCCCGCCAGAGTCTCGTCATCCATCACCATGGCGCCGCCATCACCATAACAGCCCAACGGTTTGGCCGGGTAAAAGCTGATGGTGGCGATATCGGCCCAGAAGGCGGGATGACGACCGTTCAGGGTACAGCCGAACCCTTGGGCGCTGTCGGCGATCAACCTCATGCCTTCGTCCTGGCAGATGGCGCTGATCGCGGGATAGTCCGTCGGCTGACCAAACAAATCCACCGCAATCACCACACTCGGCTCAAGATCAGGCTGGCCTTTCACCCATTGCACGGCTCGCGCCAAGCTTTTGGGATCCATGCAATAGGTGTCAGGGTCAATGTCCACGAACACCGGGGTTGCGCCCAACCATAAAACCACTTCGGCGGTGGAAGCAAAGGTGAAACTCGGTACGAAGACCGCGTCTTTGCGACGCAACGCCCAGGCCATCAGCGGCAGGGCCAGCGCATCAGTGCCGTTGGCGCAGGTCAGGGCATAACGGGTCCCGCCGAACGCTGCGAGCGCAGCTTCCAGCTCCTGCACCTCAGGGCCGAGAATATAGCGCCCCCCATCAAGGATTGCGTTGACACGCGACTGAAGTCCGTCCCGTATGCGAGCGCGCTGGGCGGCAAGATCAATGAACGGGATCATGAGCGCACTCCGTCAAGCGTCCGGCGATGCACAGAACCGGGATCGACGCCGGAGGTACGAAAGTTTCACCACGCCCGTAAATCACAAAAGGCTACAGAGCATTACCGCGCATAATCACCTTCCCCGGCCGCCTTGCCCCTCACAGGCGCCGTACTCGGTGACAATCCAGTCCACAGGCATGTCGAAAGCATCGGTCGGCACGCGCGGCAAACATTGGGCTTCATAAGCAAGTCCCACGCTGATCACCGGGCCGTTCGCTCGCAACATCGACAGGGTCCGGTCGTAAAATCCGGCGCCATACCCCAGCCGCCGCCCCGTGCGATCAAATCCCACAAGGGGCGTCAGAACCAGGGTGGGCGTCGCCTCAGCATTGTGTGGCGCAGGTTCAGGCACATTAAACACGCCCCGCACCAGCGGCTGATCCGGCTCCCAACGCCGAAACACCAGCGTGCGTCCTGATTCGGTCACGCAAGGCAGAACCAGCCGCGCCTGTTCCAGCGCAAAAACCTGCAACAACGGCGCCGGATCAATCTCGTCACGAATGGCGGCATAACCGGCCACCACCTGGTCAACCTTCGGCCAGAGATGGTCAGGAAAATGAGCGGCCAGCCTGAAGCCGGCGTCGGGACCAGCGGCGTGAGCGGCCTTGCGAGCCGCCAACGCACGCCTGCGCGCGCGCGCCTTGCGCCATCGGATCAGCATGAGCCGGGGCGCAAAAAGGTGGCGGCGCCAATTCCGCCGCTGGTTGTTTTCCAACCCTGATGACCCGGTAGACCAGGTGGGCGCAGCATAGTCGAGATCACGATCCCGGCCAGAGGCCGCTCCCGTTCAGAGATGTAGGGTCGCCGGGATGTTAAAACCTGGCGCACGGTCCAGCTGCCGCCGCCCGTAAACATGGGGGTGATCTGTCCTGCACTCAAGTGTTTTCTCCATCTGCGTCCGTGTTCGATACAGCTGTGGATGCGTCCAGGTTCGCCATGTGTTCCAAGCGTTCGGCGCCCGCCATGATAATTTCGACGGCGCGCGCCCGGTCAGAACGCCGATGCGCCTCGGTCGGTGACAACCGCTCCTTCATATCCACAATCTCACATTCCAGTTCGGACACACGTCCGCGCGCTTCGCGCATTGCATCGGACACGGTCAGCGCCGCCATCAACAACAGGCGCATCTCCCCGATCTGCCCCATGCGCTCGGCCAGGCCGGTCACACGAGTGTCCAAATGGGCGGCTAGTTCGCGCAGATAAGCCTGTTGGCCTTCCTCACAGCCAAGAGTGAATGCCTGACCATTGAGAGAGATCGTGACCTTGCTCATGGCGTCTCTCCGGCGGTGTCGGAAACGTGCAGCAGGGCCTGTAGATCGGCCATGGCCGCATCAAGCGCATCGGAGACATCTTCAGCGGCCGCCTGCAATTGCGCTTCCCGCGCCCGCGCCTCGTCCAGCGCCCCGGCGAGCCGCGCCCGGTCCTCATCAAGGCCCCGCGCCGATTCGACCTCGCCGGCGGCGGCATCCAGGCGTGACCGACACCTGTCCAGGTACGCACCAACGCGCGTCAGAGCCTGCTCCAGTCGCCCAGACGCCAAGGTCAGCGGATCATCAGCAACGGAGGGATCAATTTCACTCATGGCGTTAAAATCGACTGTTAAGGGAAAAAGTTCAAGTAGTGTGACAGCTCTCTGCGACACTGGCGCAGCGGGCGCATTTACGGCATAAGGTCGGGGATCATCAAGCTCCGGCGAGGCGATTATGAACAAACGCTATTTCGGCACCGACGGTATCCGGGGACGAACCAACAGCCCGCCCATGACCGCGGAGACCGCGCTGCGCCTAGGCATGGCCGCCGCCCGTTATTTCCGCCGCGTCGATGACCGCCGCCATATGGTGGTGATCGGCAAGGACACCCGGCTGTCGGGCTATATGCTGGAAAACGCCCTGACCGCCGGTTTCACCAGCGCCGGCATGGATGTGAACCTGTTCGGGCCGCTGCCCACCCCGGCGGTCGCCGCTCTGACACAATCGCGCCGCGCCGATCTCGGCGTCATGATCACCGCCTCTCACAACCCCTATGATGACAACGGCATCAAGCTGTTCGGCGCGGACGGGTTCAAGCTCGACGACAAAGCCGAACTAGAGATCGAAGCACGGATGGATGGCGATCACGAGGATGCGTACGCGACGCCCGAACAGATCGGGCGCGCCCGTCGGGTTGACGACGCCCAGGCCCGTTATGTGGAGATCGTCAAAGCTACTTTTCCGCGTCAGATGCGGTTGACCGGTCTGCGTATTGTTGTCGATTGCGCCAATGGCGCCGCCTACAAGGTCGCCCCGACCGCGTTGTGGGAGCTGGGCGCGGATGTGATTCCTGTCAATGATGACCCCAATGGTTTCAACATCAATGAAAATTGCGGTGCGGTCGCGCCTCATGGCCTGCCTGGGCATGTGCTGAAGCATCGCGCCGATCTGGGCATTGCGCTGGACGGGGATGCCGACCGGGTAATCCTGTCTGACGAAACCGGCAAAATTATTGATGGCGATCAGCTGATCGGCGCCATAGCGCTGGCGTTCAGGAAAAAAGGGCGACTTGCTAACAATTGCATCGTCACCACAGTGATGAGCAATATGGGCCTTGAACAGGCGCTCGCCGATCAGGGCGTCGCCGTGGAACGCACCAGGGTGGGCGACCGCTACGTGACGGAAGCCATGCAGGCGGGCGCCTCCAATGTGGGCGGTGAGCAATCGGGCCATATCGTGCTGTCGGATTTCGCCACTACCGGAGATGCCCTGATCGCAGCGCTGCAGGTGCTCGCGCTGATAGTGGAAAACAACAAACCCGCCAGCCGGCTTCTGTCAGTGTTCGAACCGGTTCCACAAGTCCTGAAAAACGTGCGCTACGCTTGGGATGGGAATCACGGGAACCCGCTGGAATGGGACGCCGTGAAAGCCGTGATCACCGAGAGCGAAGCTGCACTCAAGGGTAAAGGCCGGCTGCTGGTCCGCGCATCCGGCACCGAACCGGTGATTCGCGTGATGGCGGAAGGCCCACGCAAGCAAATCGAACCGATAGTGGACGCCATTTGCCGAACCATCGCGCCTTCACCCTGACGGGATCGTCTCGCCGCCGCCAATCAGGCCCGGGCCTATCCCGAAACAGACCGCGCAGTCGGCACGCATAGGACCAGAGCCGTGACAGACACTCTCACCTTTGCAGTCTCAATCCCGATCGGCGCCTGGCGGCCCTCGATCGTGCAAACCTTCGCCAGCCTGAAAGCCCAAACCGTGTCACTGAACATCGCCCTGCTTGATGCTTCGGGCGATCAGAGGATTGCGGAGGCGGCCGAGGCCAGCGGGCTGATTTTCACCTACCGCCGCCACGGTCCCGACAGGAGCCAATCCGCCGCGATCGACGAAGGCTGGCGCGAAATCCCCGGCGATGTGCTGTTCTGGCTCAATGATGATGACCAGCTGCAACCGGGCGCCCTTGAGCAGGTGCAAACCCTTCTACAAGCCGATGCTGAGATTGACGCGGTATACGCCCATTCCGATTTCGTGAATGGCAAGGACCAGCCGCACGGCAGCCACGACCAGGTTGAAGCTGTCTCCGACCTGCTCTACCGCTCCAACATTATCTCTCAACCTTCTTGTTTCGTCCGGCGCGCCGCCATCGAGGCCGTTGGCGGACTCAATCCAGACCTGCACTATGTAATGGACTGGGATTTGTGGGTGCGGCTCTATGCTGACGGCGCACGCTTTCACTATATGCCGAAAATACTGTCCCGGGTCTGTATGGGAGAGAGGACCAAAACCGGCGGCATCACGTTCCGGCGTCTTTGGGAAGTTTTCACCCTGGTCAACACCCATGCCGGCCCCTGGTCAGCGTGCAAATCCACCCTCGCTCTCGCCGCCCACACGCTCAACGAACGCCGCCGCTACGCATGACCCGATCCCTTCCGCCTCGCATTTGCCTGGTTACGCCGAACTATAACGGCGCGGATTATCTGGAAAAAACCATCCGGTCCGTGCTGGAACAAGGCTATGGCAATCTTGATTATGTGCTGGCCGATGGCGCCAGCACGGATGGTTCGGTCGCGATCATGAACCGCTATCGCTCTTCGGTCTCCACGGTGATCAGCGCGCCCGATAACGGCCATGCCGACGCGCTCAATAAAGGATTTGCGCGCACCGACGGCGAGATTATGGGATGGATCAATTCCGATGACATGCTGTTGCCGGGTTGTCTGGACATCGTCAGCCGCATTTTTCAGGCCCATCCTGAAATCGCGTGGATCACCGGCCTGCCCAGCGCCTGTGACGAAGCTGATAATCTGATCCATGTGGGCGCGCTCAAACCCTGGTCACGCCTGCGCTTTATGGCAGGGGATCATTTATGGGTCCAACAGGAATCTACGTTCTGGAGACGCAGCCTGTGGGAGCAAGCCGGCGGGCTGGACGCTCGGTGGAGCGTGGCCAATGATTTTGACCTCTGGTCGCGTTTTTTCCATCACGCCGAACTGCATTCAGTGGCCTCCTTGCTGGGATGTTTTCGGGTGCGGAAAGGTCAGCGCTCGGTCGCGCACAGGGCGCTTTACATGCGCGAAGTCAATCAGATCCTCGCCCGCGAACTCAACGCCCTCCCCCGCAGTTTCCGTGACCGGCATCAGGGCCTGTTGCCGGACACACCCCGCCATCTGACCGCGGATGAACGCGCGCCGCTGGAGCCTGAGCTAGCCCGGTATGACCCCACGCCGCTCACCCCTTACCGCATCCGGTCCGAAGCGCCTGCTGAACCGGACCGGATCCAGACCTGGCCTGCCCGGCAAGAAACCGGAGCGGTGATCACCATCGCCCCCACAGACGGCCTCACAGGCGTGGTGCAACGCAACTGGGTCTTTCTTGCAGCCGGGCTGGCGCTCACGCTTACAAGCCTCCCGGTCGCCTTGTTCTGGCCTGAGACCCGCATATGGGTCGCGCTTGTTGTCGGCGTCGGCGCCAGCCTGGGTCTCAGCGGCGCGCTGGTGATCAAGACCCGTCGGATTGTGCGCGCGCTTACCGCCGCCATCGCGAGCATTCAACACAGCGACGCCCACGTCGCCTATACCCGGCACCTCGCCGAATTGGAACTGATGCGCCTGAACGACCGGTTGGACCGGGCCATCGATGGAGACGGTTAAATCCAGGCTTGGGGGACGCGCAAGATGATGTCGCCTCTTTTGTCGCGGTGAATGCGAACGACTCGCCCCGCCGCAAGGATCTTTGGGCTCTTCGGCCCCCTTTTTTCGCCACGTTGTGTTCCGTCGTGCTCTTGGGCCCTTCGGGTTGAGACCGCCTAGTACATGGCGATGACCAGCACCAGGACAAGACGCACCAATCGGTTGGGTTTTTCCTGACTTTGAGTGATGGCCCCCCGGACCTTGAAATCGGAGAACAGGGCCTCAACACCCCAGCGCATGCCATAGTCGAGGACGGTGTATTCAGATGGGGTTACATTCATGGCGATGATCCAAGGCTCCTTGCGCCCTTTTTCATGGATCACGCCGATATTGGTGATGATGCCCGTCCCGTAAAGTTCTGTGTCTACAAGGCCTTCGGGGGCCAGTTTAATAATCTCCCCGCTGGCGAGTTCATCTTGAATCACACACATCACCCAAACGTCAAACTACACACAGATTTTGAAGGGGGTAAGGCCAACCTTCGCTGTGACTTTTTGTCGCTAACATACGATCTGTCCGGTTTTCACCTGTCTCCAAAGGGGGATATGACCCGGGCAGAAGTGTTACAGAAAGTTCGAAGATGCGCATTCAGAGCAGCATGAAACTCAATCTTCGGCATCGTCTTGCGCCAGGGGATGGGCGTCTTGCACCAATGCTTTGAGCCGGGCTTCCAGAACATGGGTGTAAATCTGGGTGGTGGACACGTCAGCATGACCGAGCAGGAGCTGCACGCTGCGCAGATCGGCTCCGTTGGCTAGAAGATGAGTGGCGAAGGCGTGCCGCATGACGTGCGGGCTTATCCT
>RKRX01000235.1 GCA_007571185.1 Oceanicaulis sp. | reverse complement strand
ATCTGATCGTCATTCATCACGCCACCCTTCTTGAGGAAGTCGCGATCACCGTTAAGCGCTTCGAGCGCTTCACGCAGTGAGGCGCAGACAGTGGGGATATCGGTGAGTTCTTCTGCTGGCAGGTCGTAGAGGTCCTTATCCATCGCATCGCCTGGATGAATCTGATTCTCGATGCCGTCCAGCCCGGCCATCAACAGCGCAGCGAACGTCAGATACGGGTTGCCTGAGGGATCGGGAAAGCGGGTTTCCAGACGCTTGGCTCTAGCGGACGGCGTATACGGAATGCGGATTGAAGCCGAGCGATTGCGCGCCGAATAGGCGAGCAGAACCGGCGCTTCAAAGCCCGGCACCAGACGCTTGTAGGAGTTGGTCGAAGCATTGGCGAAGGCGTTGATCGCGCGGGTGTGTTTGATAACGCCGCCGATATAGTACAGGCAGATGTTGGATAGGCCAGCGTATTGGTCGCCGGCAAATAGCGGGATGTCGCCTTTCCAGATGGACTGGTGCACGTGCATGCCTGATCCGTTGTCGTCATGGACCGGCTTGGCCATGAATGTAGCAGTCTTGCCATAGGCGGCGGCCACGTTGTGCACGATATATTTATAGGTCTGCATGTTGTCGGCCATCTGGGTGAGGGTGGTGAATTTCATCCCCAGTTCGTGCTGTGAGGGCGCCACCTCGTGGTGATGTTTTTCGGGATCAAGACCTAACTCCTTCATTACAGAGAGCATTTCAGAACGCATGTCCTGAAGTGAATCGATGGGTGGAACAGGGAAGTATCCGCCCTTTGAACCGGGACGGTGCGCCAGGTTGCCGCCTTCGATGCGTATGCCGGAGTTGTACGGGCCTTCCTCGGAATCGAACGCATAGAACGTGTTGTTTTGAGCGGTGGACCAGCGCACATCATCAAAGACGAAAAATTCCGCCTCGGGACCGAAGAACGCCTTGTCGCCAATGCCGGATGCGGTCAGGAACGTTTCGGCCTTCCTGGCTGTAGCACGCGGGTCGCGGCCATAGGCTTCACCGGAGTCAGGTTCGAGAATGTCGCAAATGACCGACAGAGTTGTCTGTTGAAAAAACGGGTCGATCCTGGCGGTGCCAGCATCGGGCATCAGAACCATGTCAGACTCGTTGATGGCTTTCCAGCCGTTGATGGACGATCCATCAAACATGGAGCCATCTTCAAAGAAGTCGGCATCAATCATGGCCGCGTCAAAGGTGATGTGCTGTAGTTTGCCGCGCGGGTCGGTAAAGCGCAGGTCAACGAATTCGATATCTTCATCCTTGATTTGCTTGAGAATTTGTTCAGACATAGGCGAGTTTCCTTGGGATTGTGGTCTGGCGATGGAAAGTGGCGAGCCGGGTCAGGAACGGCGCAGGGTGGCTTGCTTGTTTGCACGGGGCTCCAGATCGTGACACGAGTGAATGACTGAATAATTTTGCAGTGTCGCGAGGCGGAGACCTTGTGAAGGGACTAGTGACACGCACGGGAGGGTGTTTGAAAGCTCTGAACGGTGAAAAGTTGTGGTTTAGTTTCGACAGCGGGCGGGTGTCATGCTTTGCGCGAGGCGAGCAGGATTATCAACCTGACCAGGCGGCTGTACGGCAACCAGAAGGGGCCGGTCGCGCATGGAAACCGTGCGGCTGCCAATCGGCGGAGGGTTGGCGCAAGACGGAATTGGCTTGCACGAGAATGCGAATTGGCTCGATGGAAGGCGCACGCGGAAAATATTGGGGGGTGTGACAAAAGACGCTTCACCGCCCTGACACAATGAGCGGCCCGGTCTATATCACCGGTCACCTTTCAGAGTCGGCGGCGTGCGGTTGCAGATGACATTCAACTGCATTCACCACAGTTGCTGTCTGGTTGAACTGAAAAACAAAACCTTCGAGGGAACCATGCGTTTCTCGGCTGTTATCGGCGTCATCGCCGCCATTTTTTGTCTGACCGCTGCTGCCTCGGCCACCGTCATCGGTGCGCCGGTTGACGGTCAGCTAGGCCCCCAGATTGCAGCGACGCCGGTGCAGGAGCATATCAATGACTTTCATGCCATGTTGCTGTGGATCATCACCGCGATTTCAGTGTTCGTGCTGGCCTTGCTGATCTGGGTGATCGTGCGCTACAACAGCAAAACCAATCCGAAGGCTGGAAAGTTCAGTCACAATACCGCCATTGAGATGGTGTGGACCGCTGTGCCGATCCTGATCCTGATCTGGATCGCCGTGCCGTCTTTCCGTCTGCTGTACTTCCAGGATGTCATCCCTGAGGCGGACTTCACCATCAAGGCCACTGGCAACCAGTGGAACTGGACTTATGTCTATCCTGACCACGGCGGCTTTGAGTATGTGGCCAGCATGGTTCCTGAAGACGAGATCACAGCCTGGCCTTATTCCGCCAAGCGCTTGCTGACCACCGATTTACCGGTTGTTGCACCTGTCGGCGCCACCGTACGGGTTGAGGTCACCGCCTCGGATGTGATCCACAACTGGGCGATGCCGGCGTTCGGCATCAAGATGGACGCCATCCCGGGCCGTTTGAATGAAACCTGGTTCCGTGTTGAGAAAGAAGGCGTCTATTACGGTCAGTGCTCTGAGCTGTGCGGCCTGCTGCATGCCTTCATGCCGATCGAGGTTCACATTGTGCCGCAGGATGTTTTCGACGCATGGGTTGAAGCTGCGAACAACGATCCGTACGCGGCGTCAGATGTTCTGGTTGCCTATTACGATGACGTGCGTGACAGCGCCCGTTTCGCTTCGGTTCGGTAGAGGAGAGATCACATGTCTGAAGCGGCGTCGCATCATGGCGGTCACACCCCTGGCGCATGGGACTGGAAGCGCTGGTTATATTCCACCAACCACAAAGACATCGGCACGATGTATCTCGTCTTTGCAATTGTCGCAGGGGTGATCGGCGGCGCCATGTCTGGCCTCATTCGTTGGGAACTCGCAGAGCCGGGTCTTCAGGTTTTCAATAACAGCTTCTGGGGAAACGAACACAATTACAACGTCATCACCTCCATGCACGGTTTGATCATGATTTTCTTCATGGTCATGCCGGCTCTGATCGGCGGCTTTGGCAACTGGTTCGTACCGCTGATGATCGGCGCGCCGGACATGGCGTTCCCACGGCTGAACAATCTCTCGTTTCAGTTGCTGCCATTCTCTTTTATTCTGCTGTTGTTGAGCATGTTTGCACCGGGCGTGGGCGGTGATAACGGTTTTGGCGGGGGTTGGGTGATGTATCCGCCTCTGTCGACCTCAGGCCATAACGGTTTCGCCTTCGACATGGTGATTCTTTCACTGCACATCGCCGGCGTCAGTTCGATTCTGGGTGCGATCAATTTTATCACCACTATTTTCAACATGCGTGCGCCGGGCATGACACTGCACAAAATGCCGTTATTCGCCTGGTCCGTACTGGTGACGGCTTTCTTGCTGCTTCTGTCCGTTCCGGTTCTGGCCGGGGCTCTAACCATGCTGCTGACAGACCGCAATTTTGATACGTCCTTCTTTGATCCCGCCGGGGGCGGCGACCCGGTCTTGTACCAGCACCTGTTCTGGTTTTTCGGTCACCCCGAAGTGTATATCCTGATCCTGCCTGGCTTCGGTATAATCTCCCATATTGTGTCCACTTTCTCCAGGAAACCGGTTTTTGGTTACCTGGGCATGGCGTACGCCATGGTGGCCATCGGCTTCATCGGTTTTCTCGTGTGGGCGCACCACATGTACACCGTAGGTCTGAATGTGAACCTGAAAGCCTATTTCGTGGCGGCGACCATGATCATCGCGGTGCCCACCGGCATCAAGATTTTCTCTTGGATCGCAACCATGTGGGGCGGTTCGATTTCTTTCAAGGCGCCGATGGTCTGGGCTATCGGCTTCATCTTCCTGTTCACCGTGGGGGGTGTAACCGGCGTGGTGCTGGCGAACGCCGGTGTGGACC